>NZ_OBEL01000007.1 GCF_900215605.1 Cohaesibacter gelatinilyticus
CTTGCCCTGACAGGCGGAACTGTCAATGGCCGCAACCTCTCGGCAAGTGAACTTCAATCATTCTCCGAGGCCCTCACATTTGCAGGGGTCAGAACCGTCCTGAACAGTGAGAGTGCAGAAGATGGAGAAGAGGGAGAGCGTCCCCCTCCTCGAATTGGTGACAATTCAATCCCGTCTGGTGTCGAACCTATCGATGAGGAACAACTGAAAGAAGAGCACGAGGGAAGTAGCGCTCAAGGTGAACGCATAGATGACAATCAGGAACTTGCTAAAGTCGAAAACTTTACATATGAAGTCGTTCTTGCGCAGCCAGATCCGGAAGATCCGGGCCCTCCAGAAGAATTGCTTCTGTATCGATCCTTTTTCTCGCAGGCTCTCAAAAAAACTATTGATGACCAGAGAGATAGAAAACGCAAAGGATCAATAACAGGAGTTCCAACTCCTCTACCTCAATCAAAAAAAGTGCACATTGATGCACGTCGACACTATACGAGAATAAGGCATGAGAGACGAGCGGGTTATATACTGGCGCAGACGGAGGACGTAATATTTCAACCCGAAGTAGTTCCTGACGATGGTCTAAGTATGAAATCTGAGCCAGATTATCGCATCAATGGAGATATTTGGGATTGCTATTCAATATTGGCAAACCAAACCTCCGCTGGAGGTATCAGATCCGGCATCTGGAAAAAAGTCCGCGGAAAACAACAAACAAAACGCTTAATTATTGATATGACTGAAACCCCAGTGACTTTGCAGGAACTGAGTGATGAACTCGCCCAACATCCCGTAAAAGGCTTGGTTGAAGTCATGATTATTGCAAGAAAATAAATGGAAACAGTAATATGTCACTTGATCTAAATTTCTTTTCCTCTCTTAGCAAAGACGAACTGGCTGAAAAACTGAAATATATACAGACCAAACATGCGCTTATCTTCCCTTCTGAATTTGGTATGTCTGAAGCATTTGACCCTGATGAATTTGATCATGATCTGCTTGCAAATATGGGGGTTACATTCAAAGTATCGAGCCATTTTATGGCTTGGCCGCGAAGAGGAGCGCAGGGATATTCTGTTAGCGACATGGTTGCTGCGGTCAAAGGTGAGTTTGAACCCGATCAAATCGTTGCACTCTGGGAAATGGATGCAATCATATAACCCGTTGACTGAAGCCAACGATGAAACCACACCGCCAAAACCGGACGGCCCGCGCTGTCCGGTTTTGCGTTGGGTCTCCTGAAATCCCGTCCCCTCGTTGTTATTGGTGTCTTTTCAGGATCTTTCACCAGACCCTGTCCTATTGCGCAAATATTTGATCTATCAGCTTTTTTTGAGGATTGCCAGCCGTCTGCGATCCATTGCTTGCAGGACTGTTCAAGCTGGGTTCGATAGGACGGGATCGCATATGCACCCGGCAGCACACATGATCTTCCTCTGCCCATCGTCCAGAAAGATGGCCTCATCGGGAAACATGGCCAGATCCGTGCAATCTGCAGTCACTGCGCAAGTGAGCAGGGCCGCGTCGATGGCACCAGTCGGGCCATCGTCAGCGCGCGGTTCCACCGGCAGGGTCATACCTGACAACAGCAACGCTGCAACGCGAAACCCTGCTCTCTTGCGCCCCCATCAGAACTGATCCCGGATGTGAACACGATCAACAAACAGGATGCTTTCGCCCTCTGATGGGGCCCGCTGAGCCGACATGACTTGCAGGGTCGCAGGCGCGCGAAGCAAGGTCACGGGCTCAGTGGAGATGGAAACACGTTCCTCGGGCTTATCCTTGTAAGCCGGGATGAGCGTATCCAGCCGGGCAGAATAATCCCGCCCGCGTTTCTGCAAGGTCAGGCTGGTCTGCCCACCTTGCGCAATGGCTTCGACAATCTCTGCCGGATGGGTGGCACCGCGATCACAAAAACCGCGCATATCAATCGCTTCGAAGACGTCCTTGCGGAACTCCACCCGTTGCGGCTTGCCATCTTTGGGGCCACTCAGATTAGTCAGCATCACAACAGGTCTGAGGCCACAACCGGTCCGCTCAAACAACAAGGATGCCGTGACCTGATTATTCTGATCACTATAGAGACCGATCAATGGCTCATCCCGACCTGTTTGGGCTTTCAGGGTGAAGTCGATGCTCAGATCAAAGTCACCAGAGGGCAAATCCTGCTCCAGCAACATGCGGTTCAGGGCCTTGTCTTCCTCAAACCAGTGATGCTCGCTCACCGCCGCCAGAATGAGATTGCTGTCCGTGAGCTTGCGCAAGATGGGCGCATCCTGCAGAACCTTCCAGTGCGCGGCCAGATCCGGCGCATCGAAATGATCTTCAAAGAAAGCCTTGGCCGGTTCTGGCAGCCCAGATGGTTCTGATGGCTCTGGCGGAGCAAAGTCATCATCCGATGGCGCAATCTCATCAATCTGGCTGACTTCTTCCAGCGCCCCTGCCAGCTCCTGGGCATTGCTGGCACTGAGATATCGGCCGCCGGTCTGATCGGCCATACATTGCAATTGCGCGATATCCTCTGGCGCGGCCACATCAAAGCCAACCACATGGGCGGTGAAATTCACCCCATCGGCTTCCAGCTGGCTTGCCACCGCGCATGGATCCAGATTGCAGGTCTCCTTGCCATCGGAAACCAGAATGACGGTCGCCGCTTCCTCGGTATGGCGCAATTGCCGCGCTGCTTCCTTCACCGCAGCGCTGAGCGGTGTCTTACCCTTTGGCGAGATGGAGCGAACCGCCCCGCGCACCGCATCCAGACTGCCGGGCGCCGGGCTGACCAGCGTTTCGATATCATTGCAATCGCCCTTCACCCGATGCCCATAAGCCACCAGACCCAGCGAAGAAGACGGGTCCAGCTGCCCCAGCAGATCAGACACAACATCACGGGCAATCTGGATCTTGGCCTTGCCATCAATCTTGCCCCACATGGAGCCCGATGCATCCAGCACAATCACTTTGGCCGGACTTTGGCTGGCCTTGGCCTGATCACCGATGCTGGTCTGCGCAACAACAGGGGCAGACATCATGGACAGAGGCAATCCGGCAAGCAGGGCGGAGCGCAGCAAAGCATTTTTGAAAAATTCAGCCATGGTCCCGCCTCCTAATTGGTTGAAAGGGAATAATGTTCGACCATCACGACGGCTTCGTCCTGATCGTGAGAGCCTTCCGAGATATGCAGGAAGGCATTGGAGAGAGGCTCAAAATGGCTGAACTCATCGCTGACAAAGCGCAAAGGCTGATCCTTGCCCACTTCCAGTTCGGCCCGATAGAAAAGCCCGCTCTTGGCAAGGGACAGAACAGCCCCTTCCTTCTGCAGACGAGCGAGAATGGCATCCGCCTTCTTGCGTGGCTCCTCCCCACAATGGCTATGCAACCATCTATCCTTGAACAGTGAATATTCCACCAATGTGGTGTGCGAGCGCTCTTCCATGCCACGCAACGGGCGGCGATTTTCGACCGTCATCCAAAGATTGTGACCACAGCCATCCTTGCGCATCATCAGATTGGCAGCGAGATAGCGGTCTTCAGACTCGCGCAAGCCAATGGAGACTTTCTCATGGCCGGTCTTGATATCGATCCGTGCCTTGGTCTCGATGCGAAAATCCTCATCCGGAATAGCTCCATCGCGCAGAAACAGATTGCTCAGATCACTATTTTCCAGATGCTCGGGATGGCGGCTGCGATTGATCACCATCAGCTCGCCATTCTCAACCAGATAGAGATTGCGATCCTCATTCTCGACGCGCCAGCCAGCACCCAAGTCACTACCATCAAAATCCGCCTTGAACGCAGTCAATTGCGCAGGCTTTGACGGCTCAACAATAGCTTCTGTCTGACCTTGAGTAGGGGCAGGCGCCGCTTCAGTTTGCGTGGATGCCTGCTGATCCGGTTTGGCTGGAGCCGATTGATCTGACGTTTGCTCCGCAGCCTTCTTTGGAGCCTTCAGGGTTGTGTCCGCCTTGCCATCCAGCAAGGACCAGGTGCCCGCAGCGTCTTCACCGGTGATATTGACGATCTGCATGCCGACGCCATTTTTGATCACATCGATCTTCAGCAGATTGGACTTGCCCTCATTGCGCACGATCACCAGATAGCGGCGGCTGTCATTGGGGCCATCTTTTGCCTTGCCGGAAATCTTGTAATCCTCGACCTTTGCCGTTTTGCCCCCGGTCAGTGGATGCACCCGTTTGCGCAAGGCATCGAGCTTCAGCATGGATTGATATTCAAAGAAAGGCAGACGCATTCCGGCATTCTTGATCACGCCGGGCATGCCAAAGTCAGTCATGGTCTTATGGGCCGTGAAGAGTTTTTCCAGCATGTCCTTGCCTTCATCGGCAAGGGCGGCAGGCGAGGTAATCAGCGGCAGGCAAAGCGCACTTGCCAGACCAAGGCGACGGGCCAGTTTGCCGGGTTTGAATTGTGAAATATGAGAAAGCATGTCAGTCTCCGGGCTTGCGGGACAATTACAAATCAATGGAAGGGGCGGTTTGCATGGCGGCCAAATCGGCTTCGGGCAGTTCGAAGGATTTGCTGCGTTCAAAACCATGACGCGGGCCGATCATGTTGCCGGGAAAGCTCAAAAGCCGCGCATTATAGGCCTGCACATTGGAATTGAAGATCCGGCGCGAGGCCGCAATCTGATCCTCGGTTTCTTCCAACTGCTTTTGCAGGGTTTCGATATTGCCCGTGGCCTTGATATCGGGATAAGCCTCGGTATAGCCAAAGATGCCTTGCAAGCCAGAGCTCAAGGCCACTTCCGCTTCGCCGATGGCATCACGATCCTCCCCCGCCAGGGCAGCAATAGCTTTTTCACGCGCTTCCAGAACACGATCCACAAGTGTCTCTTCGTGAGACATGGCGCTTTTCACGGCCTTGACCAGACCCGGCACCAGATCATGGCGACGCTTCAGCTGCACCTGAATGCCATACCAGCCCTCCTCCACCTTGGTGTGACCGGTGGCAAGGCCGTTGAAGCTAATGATATAGATGAAAGTGAGAAGTCCGCTTGCCATAAGCAGCACGACGATAAGTGCAAACATGGGCCTTACTCCGCATAAATTTTGAAGGATTGAGCCGCTTCGGCAAAGTCTTCAATCAGGTTGATCAGATAGTCATCCAGCACGTCGTCATCTTCGCTCATGATGGTTTGATATCCGGCGAGATAGACAATATCGCCATCGATGATGACCTGCGCTTTGTAGCGCTCCCAAAGATCGATCAGCACCGTCTGCAAAGCTGGTGTCAGCGTGCGAATGAGCGGCAAGCGCGAGGCTTCGCCATCCGGATCATCCGTGACACTGATATGAAAGATGTCATTGAAGGCAACAGACTCGGTCTGCACATCCTTGCGGTTTTTCATGACCGGAGGCTCGGCGAACAATTTGGCACGAATCCCGATATCCCGGTCCAGCCGATAGGCAGTCACCATGGTGAAGGTATAGCCAACATCCTGGCCGGTGCGTTTGGCTTCCGGCCCCCCGAAAGTTTGAAGGCTACCGGCCGCCAGCCAGAAAGGAAGGCCATAGCGCCGCGTGCGCCCCCAGAAGATGGCCCGCACAACGGTCGGAATCGGTTGCCCGAACCGCGCTCGCATCAAATCCGGCACGGTCGCATAAGCTGGCTCAATCTTGGGATCATAGCGCCGCTCACGCTCATAAGTTCCATCACTCTTCTTCTTTGTGACATCACTATCCGATGGTGGCCTGACAGTCACAAAGCCCCAGCCATGGCGCTCCGCTACCTTGAAGAAGCGATAGCGCTCCCGGGCATGCTCTTTGCTCAACCAGGAAAACAGTGCCAACAGCAGGACCGAAATTGCCAGAGCCGGCCCTGCATAATAAGCCGCTGTAATCCAAAGAAAACCGATCATGATGCCAACCGCCGAGAGCAGCAGCACCGTGACGACAAAGCTTTGGATCTTGGCCGGAACCTTGATGCCCTTGCCGGGATCTTTGAATGTCTGACGCTGAAACGGCACAGTCCCTTTGAAAGGATCCCACATAGTGGAAGGAGGCTTGGAGTTGGCCTGCCCGGTTGCAGGCGCATCTGATGAAACAGCTTGGTCAAGAACACTCATTGGCTCACTCCCACATAGCGCAAGGATGCCCAGCCTCGATAGCTGCCAATGGACAGAGCCGCCCAGCCATTTTGACGTTTGTGAATGGTCAGCCCGCAGGTGCCAGCCTTGATCCGCGCCAGAACCCCATAAGAGCCACCCGGACCAGCCCGCAGATTGAGCAGGCCATTTTGCGAAATGTTCTGAACACAATGACCACCTTGTCCAAATCCGGGTCCGGCCTTTTTGGGCGCGCGGGAGACATCATGGGTGCGAGGCTGAAAGCTCAGATGCGCCACATCGATATCGTGACGATTGTCCACCACTCGACAGCCCGAGCGTGCCAGCACCGGCGCGGTGCCGGTGAGCACGAAGGTCTTGCCGGGGCGATAATCGCCATAGACATAATAGGGGATGGGTTTACAGCCCTTGCGAAACAGGCGCGCCTGCCCATCCATATAAGCCCCGCCATCCAGCTTGCCGGTGAACAGGATCGTGCCTTTGCGAATGCCAATATTGGATAAGCCCGGACGCGGCAGACGATATTTGATGGTCACACGCTGCCCATTGCGGGTCAGCTCCACCGCCGAACCATTATGATTATAGACCCGCGTCTCTGCCATGGCCGGTAACGCAACCGATAGTGTCATGGCCAAGGAGGCAAGGCCGATATGTTTGATCACTTGGTTCATTATTCTCTCCCTAGCGATCTAAAATTGGATCTAGATAAATGCCGATGACAAAGCCACGCAGGCCCTCGTGATCAATCTCGCACCAGCCACGGGCCAGAAAACGCCGCTTGGTTCCCAGATCGGCCCGATCAAAGGCCACCGGATTGATATTGGGCCTGCATCCCAGAACCAGAATCTCGCTGGCATTCCAGGCGAGCGTGCCGACAGAAGAGGACGAACGATCAGGGGCAGAGCGCACCGCCAGCTGACGCCCTTCCGGCACATTGCGCATGCGATAGGCCGGGCCAGTCACGCCAGAGCCGGGCATATCGCCTTCAATCGGCTCCTCCGCCGCAAAGTCGGACGGATCGCTGGTGATGCCTGATGATTGGCCCGATGCTTGGCCAGATGATTGATCAGAAGAGCCGCCAGTGGCAGGTCCACTCTTGTCCCGTGTGAGCCTGACAAGCTGCCAGTGACGATCCTGTATCAAGGTGCCCTCAAGCTGATCAGCCGCACCATTGGCAAGAGACAGAAGCAGGCGAGGTTTGCCCTGTTTCTGCCCCACAAAACCAAGAGCCAGATCCAGAGCAGACGGTCCTTCCTGCATCAGCAGGATGCCGACATTTTGCTGCATACCGCCCCATTTGGCGGCCAGACGACCACTGCCCATCACGCTGCCATTGCTTTGACGATTGAAACGCAACTTGCCCAAGGCCTTGCCATTCTGACTGCGTAAGTACCAGAGCCCGGTCAGGCCAAACATGGAAGATGATGCCTGGCTGGGTCGCGCAGGGCGATAAGGGCTAATGCCCTGTCCACTCGCCTGAAAACCACCAGCCTGTTTGCCACCAGCATTGCCAGTCCCAGACCAATTAGCCCCAGACCTTTGGGACCATACGGCTTTGCGCTCATCCTTCTTGATCGGATAATTGCGGGCAAAGCCCTTGTCCGCCAAAACACCAAGCATCCGCTTGGGTCGCTCGACCAGTTCTTTCAACCGATCCGGCCCGCACATTGCCAACTGACAAAGATGCTTGGTCTCACTGGCCCGTCCAACCAGGTCCACACCGCGCGCATAATGAATGAGCCGTGCCCAATAGCCAGTGGGGCTGCCAGCCTTGCGATCCAGGATCAGCAGACGACTGGGGCGCTCATCGGCAAAGCGAAAAGCAATCACCGCACGATTTCCGGTATAGCGCACCCCTGCACTTTTGATATCAAAGGCCATTCGGTCGCCAGAGGCAAAGCGCTTGGCCAGCTCATCACAAAAGGCCGGGTGCAGACTGCGCGGGCATTTGGGCTTGGCTTTCAAGGCAAAGATCGACAATTCGGCCTGTCCGGCGCGCCCGCCTTTCAGCTGATCCAGATTGAGCGTGATCTCGATATCCCTGGACCCGCTCTGGATAGAATAGCCCCCATGCCACGGCCCAAAGGCCTGTTGTGCATGAACAGCGGTGGCGGCAGCAGAAACCAACCCGACACAGACGGTCAATGCAACAACAAGGGCATAAAAGACCCGGCGCAGGACGGACGAAAGATAGGAACAGCATGTCTGCAAAACAGCTCTCCTTCCAAAATCAAAATGATGATTTGGCAAGGCGGTCATGCCGCCTCGCTGCTTACGCAGTTGGCATGCTTACTTGCTGCAAACATCCCGGCCCTGTTTCACCACATAGCGATAACCACTTGGGCATGTCAGCTTTCGGAAATGAGGCGCAGGAAGCACCTGGAGACTACCCCGTGTCCGCCGCCAGGAAACCTCGCAGACATCGCGCTTGCGAGACATGCTCATGTTGTTTCCACCATCCACAAACATCGTATAGACAGCTCGGTGCTTGTTGCCATTGTCGCCCGATCTCTGAGGACAGAGCGTTCGAGTGGTTTTGGCCTTTTGCGCCCGGCAAGGCAGGCCACTGGCCACACATGTCTTGCGGGCTCCACCGCGACAGATAAGCTTACGTCCCGGTACATGCGCCCATTGAGCATAGGCAGCATTTCCAAAACGACTATAGGCAACATTGAGAAAAGCCTGCACAGCATTTTTTTCAGCTTTGCTTTGCCGAAGCGCCGTCTTGCCCGTAGCCTTCATCACATGCACGCAACCTTTGGCCTTTGCTGGTTCTGACATCATCAAGGGCATCAGAACCATGGCAGCAACAAGCAAACGCAAGGAATTGGTCAGGTTATTTGATCGTCTCATCACACCCACCCTCACTTCCTGAACCAGGTACAACGATTGGATTTCGCCGTTTGATAATCCGGCTCAGGCAGACACTTGTTATTGACAGAGAGATAGTTGTTCTCGGGACGACGACATGGACGCGCAATGATATAACAGCGATATTTGCTTCCAAGTATTTCGCAGGTCTTGTTGTTCGAGGACTTGATAGCCCGAACCAGCCCCATGGTCTTTCCATACTTGTTGCGCACCACATCTGCCCAAGCGCGTTTCGCCTTACGGATGGCCTTGTTGCGGGTGTAATCCGTTGCAACGCCTCGCGCTGCATGAATGGTGCAGACCTTGCCAAAGGCAAAGGATGGCGTGGTGACAAAAACGGACAAAGCCACAGCCAGACCGGCTGCTGCCAAAATGCATTCTTTCTTCAATTGCATAACCCCTAGATTTCACGTGGATGTCCAGTCCGAATTTTCGGTCTGTCATCTGGGCCAAAAGGCCAAAAACGTGATCGCGCGCCCCATCACCATTTAGGGGTAACCAGAGGGGAAAAATGGATCCATATATGGAATTCCATATGAGCACTGCAGCATTTCAGGGCCAGATTCCGACAAATATTTGATTTTGTAAATGAAATAAGAACTTGAATCCTTTGCATCTTTGAAGTGTAATTTGTAGAAAATTTGCACATCCAATTTCTTCCCCTTGGGAAAACCAATTTATTTCCTCGGAGCCAGACAATTGCAAAAACCAATTGCGGATGACCCGCTCTTGTCCCTGACCGAAAGCCTTTCCGGCGTTACATGCGTGAATGAAGTCTGGCAAAGGGCCGGCAAGTTTCTGGACAGCAATGGCATAGATCTCCCGATCTATATGTTCATGCGCCCAAGCGCGCCCGAGGACCGGCCTCTGGCCATGGCCAACATGCCCAAATGGTGGATGGATTATTATCTGGATGAGGACCGCGCCCGCCACGATCCCTTCTTCAAGACCTGCACAACCTATACCGCCTTCATGACCGGCGCCGATTATCTGGACGACAATCAGCATATGCTGGAGAAAGATGAGATCCGCTTCATTCAGGAAGCATCCGAGACCGGTGTGCGCAGCGGCCTGTCCAGTCCGGTAAAATTGATCAATCCGGGTCATTTCGGTGGTTGGAATTTCGGCTCCAGTCTGAAGCGGACCGAGTTTGACAAGATCACCCAACTCAATGGTCAGAGCTTGCGCCTGGCTGGCTTCATCATTCATGATCATTTGCAGGAAGCAGCCTTCCGCCAGATCGATCAGGATCAGTCACAGATCCAGACTGGCATCCTGTCCAGTCGCGAGCGGGAATGCTTGCTTTGGCTTGCAAGCGGTTTCAAATCCGCCCAGATAGCAGAAAAACTAGGTCTCGCCTTGGTCACCGTCGACATGCATTTCAAGAATGCCCGCAAGAAGCTGAATGCCGCGACACGCGAAGAAGCGCTAGCCAAATCCATTATCAATGGCGAAATCAACTTGTGACAAATTCATGAAACAGATCCTGATTTGGTATGAAACCAATTTCATCCAAAGTAATACCAAAGTATCCATAGTTGAACAAAATGCATTTTATACTGGGAATTACGTACAATTCATGGCTGAAAATCAGGTAAATGCCTAATTTCTGAGCAGTTTTCAATAAAATACAACCTATGTGATTAATCATTAAAGAATATATATATAAAGAGGTAAATACTTATAACTTAACAATGATTTCCATTTTATTTACTATTTATCGGTAAAAATTTACTCGGACCATGAATTTATATTAAGAAATTTCGGGGATTGGGTGCGAGTTTCTTAATGAATACAACTTAGCATTATTGGCAACTGCTAAGCACCGGGGACAAAGATATGTTGAAATCATTAAACGGAAATAGTCAGTCTATCCTGGATGCGCTTGGTCGATCCCAGGCAATGATTGAATTCAAGCCAGATGGAACCATCCTGACAGCCAATGAGAATTTCCTCGGTGCTGTAGGCTATTCACTGGAGGAAATTCAGGGCCAGCATCATCGTATGTTTGTGGATCCTGCTTACGCAAACAGCAATGAATACAAGAGCTTCTGGTCCGATTTGGCCGATGGCAAATTCAATGCAGCAGAATTCCAGCGGTTTGGCAAAGGCGGCAACGAAATCTGGATTCAGGCTTCCTACAATCCGGTCATGAACAAATCAGGCAAGGTCGTACGGGTCGTCAAAATTGCAACCGATATCACCGAGCAGAAACTGCGCATAGCCGATATCGAAGGCCAGATCAATGCCATCAATCGCTCTCAAGCCGTGATTCATTTCGAACTGGATGGCACCATTCTGGATGCCAACGAGAATTTCACCGGTGCCGTTGGTTATTCCCTTTCCGAGATCAAAGGTCAGCATCACCGCATGTTTGTGGACCCATCCTATGCGGCCAGCAGTGAATATCGCCAATTCTGGGAAGAGCTCGCACAAGGAAAATTCAAGGCGGATGAGTTCAAGCGCTTTGGCAAAGGCGGCAACGAGATCTGGATTCAGGCTTCCTACAATCCGATCTTTGATGCAGCGGGTCGCCCGTTCAAGGTCGTGAAATTTGCCACCGACATCACCGAGCAAGTCATGGAACGTCAAAGACGTGCCGAAACACAGGCCAAGATCGATGATGATTTGAAAGCAGTGAGCGGCTCGATAGCCGGCGCGGTTGAGCAAGTTGCAAGCGTTGCTTCCGCGTCTGAGGAAACCTCATCCAACGTGCATTCCGTTGCTGCTGCCTCGGAAGAGCTGGTTGCCTCCATTGGCGAAATCAGCCGTCAGGTGCAGGTGGCACTGGAAGTCTCGCAAGATGCCGTGGGCGAAGCCTCCCGCTCCAGTGAAATCATGTCCGGCCTCTCCGAAGATGCCAAGACCATCGGTTCCGTGATCGAGTTGATTGAAGGCATTGCAGGCCAGACCAACCTGTTGGCCCTCAACGCTACGATTGAAGCTGCCCGAGCGGGCGAAGCAGGCAAAGGCTTTGCCGTTGTGGCATCCGAGGTGAAGAACCTTGCTTCACAGACCAGCAAGGCAACGGAAGACATTTCCTCTCAGGTCAATTCCATTCAGGAAACAACTCAGGAAGCGGTTTCCGCCATTGAAAAGATCATGTCGGTCATCGGCAATGTCGGCGAGATTGCATCAAGCATTTCCACCGCAGTCGAGCAGCAATCCTCGGTCACCAATGAAATCTCCTCCAATATGCAGTCCGCTGCACAAGGAGTAGAACTGATCACAGCCAATATGCAGTCCATCTCTTCTGCAACTGGTGAGATCGACACGGCGACCTCAAATATTCGGGAAGCCTCTCGTTCTCTGGCCTGATCGAACCGAAAGTCATAAGAGAAAAGCGCCATCTGACCATCAAGTCAGTGGCGCTTTTTACACGAAGGCTCTCTGGTGTTCAGTTGATCCATCATTTGAAAACTTTGCGTGTCAGTCGATCATCAAAACAGAGCTCTGACTGATCCACGATCCAGTTTCTGTCCAGAAATAGCAGCAGAACCTGAACGGCATCCCTCTTCACATGATCCACCAGTCGCCAATCCAGCCAGGTGGCAAGGCATTGTTCATTGACCGGGTATTCATTCAAAATGCTCTAGGAGAGCCATTTTCGCCATATGAAATAGCCACCCAGACTGATCAATCCCAGAAAACCGCATAGCCATGCCATAGGCAGGAAGAAGCTTTCTTGCAAAACTCCGGCAGCATCTATCGAGCCATAGAAAGCCATTTCAAGCAAAGCGGACAAACCTGCCATCAGAAGCAGAAAAATTGCAAGCCGTTTCAAATACATAACTCATATCCACTTGTCATTGATGCAAACACGCGATCGAATTCAAGTCAGCGTTGTAGAGCCACAATATTGCGAAATTAGGGCCTGATGGTTGCAGCCGGGCACTCGGCGCTTTATACCCGCCTCATGAGTGAGCGCATATCGACCAATCGTGACCGACGGCCCGGCATGGATAAGGTGAAAAGCCAAGCCGCTTCATCTGTCAGCACTTTGGAAAACAGGGAGTTCCGACCTCATGAAACATATGTCTGTGCTGACCGCCTTGCTGATCATGACCATGTTGAGCGGATGTTCGTCCATCAACAATCAGGCACAATCTTTCGGCGATAAAACAACGCGCTATTTCGCCCAGAAGAATATCGGCAAGCCTTATGCAGAGGTCGCGGGTCAACGAGACTTCACACTGGAGCGCAATCCGATCATCGGCAAATATGTCGGCAAGCATCAATTGCAAAATGGCCAAGTAATCTATTACCACCAAACCCGTCAGGAATCCGGCAATTCCTCTACATCCCTCGGCTCCGTCTCCTTTGGCGATCAGGGCGTGCGCTATGATCATTATGCCTATCTGGTCTCGCCTACCGGCATGATCATCGACTTTGCCCATAAGCGTAGCAACACCACTCACAGCACAGTCGGCTATGACGCCGGACTTTTATCGACCGAATTTGCAGGCAACGAGGTCAATGACAAGGACATCCAGCAGGTGGATGATTTCATCACCTCATCCGGCGCCAGCATCCGCAGCTGGTATCAAACCGCCAGCCTCGGCGCCGCCCCTGACCAGACCGCTTTGCCTGTCCAGTAAGGGTTCTCACACAAAACTGGCTTCACCTATCAAAACAGAGCAAGCCGATATGATTGATCAAATAGTTTCCCAATATATTGCAAAAAACCTGAAAGCAAATGGCTTCAAAAAGAAGAGACTAACTTGGAACAAAAGAATTGGAGAGTATGTCCAAGTCGTCAACGTGCAGAAAAGTCAGTGGAATACGGAAGAGGATATTTCCTTCACGATAAACTGGGGAATATCATTTGATTATGTGTATCAAGCATTATGGGGAAAATCTCCTCCCCTATTTATCTCCGAGACTGACTCCTTTCCAAGGTTCCGCGTTGGAAATTTGCCAATTGTCGATAAAAAACTATCCGAGATATGGTGGAATTGCGATCCCGACACAGGCATTGAGCCAATCGGAGCAGAAATTATCAAACAAATGGAAGAGGTCATTCTTCCCAACCTCGAGAAGCTCTCGAACTACAAAGAAATCTGCAATCTTTATGCCCTCCAGACCTTTCATATTCCTCCGATAGAAAAAGTGCAGCTGGCAACAATACTTCACTCTCTGGGAAAATATGAGGAAGCGGAAACCCTGTTTGATGAAGTAAGCTCCTACTCCGACAGTCATTCAACACTCGTCAGCAAAGTTCAAAAAAGGCTCCATTCCACAAAGCCTTGATAGCAGATATATCCGACTTTTCCTCCATTTGGTTCGCCGGAAATAAACCCTATGCCACGGCAACCAGCCGATCCCCCACATCCTCTATGCTGCTCTGCACATTGATCTTGCGCTTTTTATGGTGTTTCCTGATCCTCCGAACTCAGTGTCTGATTTGATAAAAGTCTCTCACTGAGACTTTTAAAAGCGAATTCTTATCCGAAAAGTCTGCAACTTTTCGGGAACCCGCTATAGGCTGCATGTTCAGCCCTCTCCCCCTCCCAACCGCCCACAAGGGTACCATCTCGGGTGGTTGGGAAGGGGAGAGGGCTGGCTCAGGACTTTAAAATCAGGCTCACAAATGAGCGAAACAAGGATTAGGACCAAGAGTATCTGATGAGAGGTTTGGTGTCTGGAGAGCGTGCCGCATCGGCACCCTACGGCAAGACCCAGGAATGGTGGCCACCGCCCCAGGGCTGATCACGCACGATCAACCTCCAGCAAACAAATCAAATCACGGATATCTCGATGACCATTTCGAACCTGACCGTTCGGGACAACATGCTCGTTGTCACCTGGACGGATGAAAGCTGCACGCAATTTCCCCCTATCTGGCTCCGCGACAATTGCCCTTCCGGCCTCCACCCGGACACGCAAGAGCGCCTGCTGGATCTACTTTCCGTAGAGGAAGAGCCCATCCTGACCGCTGCCAATCAAGACGGCGATGTGGCTGTGCTGGCGTATGAAGACGGCCATGTCAGCCAGATGCCCATCAGCCTGATGAATGCCCATCGACCCGGCCAGCGCGCCTTTGATGCAGCAAAGCAGCCTGAGATCTTTTGGCGCGCAGATCTGGGTGCAGAGGGTATACCCCGCCATGCCGCCACTCCTATATTGGCCGATGATGAAGCCTTGCAAAGCTGGATGCAGGAGACCGCAAAATATGGTCTGGCCATCGTTCATGATGTCGAGGACCACGTGGGTGCTGGCGTGGAACTGGCCGAGCGCATCGGCTTTTTGCGCAAGACCAATTTCGGCACCACCTTCGAGGTGATCAACAAGCCCGATCCAAACAATCTGGCCTATACCTCGATTGCCTTGCCGCTTCATACCGATCTGCCCAATCAGGAAGTGCCTCCCGGCTATCAATTCCTGCATTGCCTTGCCAATGAAGCAACCGGCGGTGGCTCCATCTTTGCTGATGGCTTTGCCATGGCGGGAGATCTGCGCAATGAGGATCCGGAAGCGTTTCGTCTTTTGTGCGAGACACCGATCCCGTTCCGCTTCCATGACAAGGATGCGGACATTCGCGTCCATCATCCGGTCATCGATCTGGCAGCGGACGGCAGTCTGCGCGAAATTCGCTATAACGCTCATATTGCCGCGATCTTTGATATGCCAGCAGACATCATGCCCGCCTTCTACAAGGCCTATCGCGCCTATATGGCCAAGACACGCGACCCGAAATATCGCCTGACGCTGAAGCTGAAAGCCGGTGAAATGGTGGTGTTCGACAATCGCCGCGTCTTGCATGGCCGAGAAGCCTTCGACCCCTCAACCGGCTTCCGTCACTTGCACGGTTGCTATGTGGATCGGGGCGAATTTTTCTCTCGTCTGCGACTGCTAAGCCCAAGTCAGGATTAAGGGCTAATCTGACTGAGCATGGCATCATTCGGTGCCATGCTCCCTATCGTCTCGCCTTGCTTTCCATGATGGTTCAAGTAGGATGGCACTCTCACCTATGTTCATCTTTCTTGGATTACCAAATGTCTTTGCAAAATACCGCCCGGATTCTGGCCGAAGCCCGCACCAATGGCATCCGTCTGGAGAGCTACCCCGCTGATGAACCAGCCAATATTGCCGAAGCCTATGCAGCACAAAAACATATGATCGAAGCAATACCAGCGCCGGTTACCGGCTGGAAGGTCGGCTTCACGTCTGAAACCGCCCGCAAGGCAGCCTCCATTTCCGAGCCTCTCTCCGGGCCTTTGTTCGAAAACTCAATCTATGAGGATGGCAGCACAATCAAAATAAAAGAAGGTGACTTGCTGCTTCTGGAAGCAGAGATTGCCTTCACTCTGGCATCCGACCTTGGTCCGAGACAGCACCCCTATGAGCGCCAGGACATCACAAAAGCCATCCAGAACGTCCTCCCCATCTTCGAGTTGGTCAACAAGCGCCTTCCCGGTACAGTGAAAGAAAAGCCGGAATGGCTCATTCTCGATGGCAATATCAATCAGGCCATCATTTGTGGACCAGCCCTTGCCTATGACGCCAGCATGCAGTTGCCAGATGAGACTGTCAGCGTGTCGGTGAACGAAGAAAAACAATCAGATGGCATCGGCTCGAACGCCATGGGCGATCCAGTCTCTGTTCTGGTTTGGCTGGCCAATCATATGCGCGAGCGCGGCATCACCATGAAAAAAGGCGACCTGATTGCCACCGGACTGGTCTCCGACCTCATCGAATGTCAGCCAGGCGATCACATTCAAGCGGACTTTGCCAGCTTGGGCACGGTCACAATGTCTCTGTCAAAATAGAGAGAGAGTTGAACCCAAAAGCCCTGCCCTTTCCCCCTCCCAAAGTGCCCACAGGGGTACCATATCGGGTGGTTTGGGAGGGGGAGAGGGCTTGGCTCGGCACTATAAAATAAGTGACTAGCGCTCTTCCCAGATGCGCTTGATCAGCTCCAGCAGCGCGACGACGCTTTTGTCATCTTTGTTTTGCTCCAGAACCACCAAGCCAAGACAGGCAGGAATTGAGATATTGCGTGCAACGGCAAGGCCGAAGGATTGCTTTTCATGCAGAGCCATGGAGGCACGGCAAAGACTGAGGCCGACGCCAGAGCGCACCATTTCCAGCATCGAGGCTTCCTGATCCACCAGCGCCACGATATTCTGCTTGCAGTCATGCTCGGCGAAAATGCGGCGCAAAAGCCGGTTATGCAGCGAGACCCCCGGTGTGCCAATCCATGGCAGGGCAGCAAGCTTAGGCCAATCGGCATCTTCAATGCGCTTCTGCCACCCGGCGGGCGCAATGACATTGTAATTGAAGTCTGCAAGCTTGATGAAATGCACCGCTTCCGCACCATCGTTCGAGGGCGAAAAATCCTCATCCGGACAGCTCAGATAAAAGCCGGCATCAATTTGCTTGCTTGCCAACCAAGTCAGGATCTCACCGCTCACCCCATGGCTCAGCTCCGTCTCGATATAAGGATATTCTATAGACAGAAGCTTCAAGAGCTGTCCAAGACGAATGAATTCCGGATCGACAATGGTGCCGATCTTCAGACTTCCGGTTATATTCTCCTGTCTTGTGCTGGCCACTCGCACAAAGTCATTCATGGCACTGAGCACTTTTTCAGCCTCGGACAACAGCGCCGACCCATCGGCGGTAATCTGCAATCCTTTGGCGGTTCTGACGAACAAATCGAGGCCTGTCTCCTCACTCAGTCGCTTGATCTGGTGGCTGATTGCCGGTTGTGTGAGATTGAGTAACTCAGCCGCCCGCGACACACTTCCCTCGCGTGCCACGGTCACAAACGCCAATATGCTGTTTATATTTGAAAATCTCGCCATATAAAAAACTCTAATATAATTCATAGGGATTTGTCATTAGCTTTCTCGCTCCACTCTTCGTAAATCTCAAAAGCCTGAATTTAAAGTCCTGAGCCGAGCCCTCTCCCCCTCCCTAACCCCGCCCACGAGGGTACCATGACGGGTGGTTTGGGAGGGGGAGAGGGCTGGCGATGCGACCTAAAAGAGCAAGGGATGGAGGATAGCTATGAGCGCGATATCAGAATTCGACTATGTGGTTGTGGGGGCAGGATCAGCCGGATGTTTGCTGGCCAACAGGCTGAGCGCCAATCCTGACAACAGGGTCCTTCTGATCGAGGCTGGCGACCCGGACACCTATCCATGGATCCATATTCCGGTCGGCTATCTTTATTGCATCGGCAATGCACGCACAGACTGGATGTATCAAACAGAACCAGCCAAGGGCCTGAATGGTCGCACCCTGATCTATCCCCGTGGCAAGGCCTTGGGCGGCTGCACCTCCATCAATGGCATGATCTATATGCGCGGTCAGGCCCGCGACTATGATAATTGGGCCAAACTGACCGGCGAGGATGCCTGGAACTGGGAAAACTGCCTGAAAGATTTCAAGGCCCATGAAGACCATTATCGTCTGGACAATGGAGCCGATCCCAAAAGAGCAGATGGCAGCAATTTCTCCGATCTGCATGGCCATGGCGGCGAATGGCGCATCGAGAAGCAACGTTTGAGCTGGGAGGTGCTGGACAGTTTCGCCGATGCTGCCGAACAGACTGGTATTGAAAAGACAGATGATTTCAATGCTGGCGACAATAGCGGCGTTGGCTATTTCGATGTGAACCAGCGCAAGGGCTGGCGCTGGAATGCCTCCAAGGCTTTCCTCAATTCCATCAAGTCCCGCCCCAACCTGACCATCTGGACCAGATCCACGGTCGACAGCCTGACCTTTGCGCAAAGCAAAGATGGCAAGGCCATTTGCTCTGGCGCGCGCATAAACAAGGATGGCAGCAAGATCGAAATTCGCACCACAATAGAGGTCATCCTTTCTGCCGGTGCCATCAACAGCCCAAAGATCCTGCAGCTTTCCGGCATTGGCCCAGCTGACTTGCTGAAATCCAAAGGCATCGATATCGTGCTGGACGCACCAGCCGTTGGTGAAAATCTGCAAGATCATCTGCAAATCCGCGCCATCTACAAGGTCAGCAACACACGCACACTGAACACCCTGACCAACAGCCTTGTCGGCAAGGTCAAGATCGGGCTGGAATATATGTTCAAACGCTCCGGCCCCATGAGCATGTCCCCCAGCCAGCTTGGTGCTTTCACCCGCTCGGACGCGGACAAGGAACATGCCAATCTGGAATATCACATCCAGCCGCTCAGTCTGGAAGCCTTCGGCGAAGACCTGCATGACTTCCCGGCCATCACCGTCTCGGTCTGCAATCTGAACCCGACCAGCCGTGGCCATGTCCGCATCAAATCGGCCGATCCCTCAGAACCACCGGAAATCGCGCCAAATTATCTGGATACAGACGAAGACCGCAAGATCGCCGCCGACAGCTTGCGCCAGGTTCGCGACATCATGGGTCAAAACGCCATGCAGCACCATGAGCCAATCGAATATAAGCCGGGCATCCAATATCAAAGCGATGAGGAATTGGCCAAACTGGCGGGCGACATTGCCAGCACCATCTTCCATCCGGTCGGCACCGTTAAAATGGGCAAGGAAGACGACCCCACCGCAGTGCTCGATCCGCATTTGCGCGTCAAAGGCATTGGTGGCCTTCGTGTGGTGGATGCTTCCATCATGCCCGAAATCACCAGCGGCAACACCAGCTCGCCGATCATCATGATCGCCGAAAAAGCCTCTCGCTGGATTCTCGCCGGTCAATAAAAGCCAGCATCAGATGAAAGAGAAAAGTCCCCTTACGAAGTTACATCGCAAGGGGACTCTTTGATTAGAAAACACCCTCCATATTGCTTTTGCCGAAGATGGCAGTGCGCAATTGGGGCAGCTCTTGGTCAGAGATCAGACTGACGCCCGCCTTCGAAATCAGAGCCTTGGTGTGTGGCGGCAGGGTTTCCTGCTTGTCCAGCAAGGCAAAGATGCCATCGGTGCAATCGTCTCCGGCGATGCGGTTGATATTGATCTCGCTGCAGCATTTGCAGGAATGAACAATCATCACATCGCCACTCCTTGGGCGACCATATTTGTCAAAGCCATTATGCTTGAAGGTCAAGCCAATGGGCTCCATACGCCCCTGACAGTCAGAGGCCCGGTTGCCCGGCTTGGTATCGACATGCAAGGACCAGAGACAACTTGGGCAATGATTGCGATGGACAGTGCCGATGCCATCGCTTGGGAAGATCATTTGCCGACAGTTCGCACAGCGAAAGGGCTTGTTGAGCACTTGCCATCTTTTCTGTCGATGCTGTTTGCCTTTGCGTTTGTGGTTTGAATTTTCGTGTTTGTTCCAGGTATTACGTACGGTCTTGCTAGCGTGTTTCACTTTTCTACCATTCTTCATCAAGAGGATGAAAAGGCAGACAAAAATCTCGAATTGGTACGGACCATAAGCCGTGCAGATGCGTCAGCTCACAAGCAGGTACTACAAGACATGCAGATGCCAGCAAGCGAAACCATCACGCAATAGACGCGCCGGGTCCGTTTCTATTTGTTACTTCAGAGAAATATGGATCGAAAGATTTTGCTGCCGAAGATGGCCGCTCAAACTCGATAATGCGCGTCTCATTGGATTGCCTCACAATCCAATGAAAAAGATTCGCACCAGCAAAAAGCCGGACCATTCAAGGTGAATTCAATTCACCGCGATATGGTCTGGTCTCGCCAGACTGTCTATCGACGTTCAAACGTCCCATGGGCACCGACGAGAACCGATGCCGGGCAGAGCACAAACTCATTGTTAGAAGACTTGTACATAAAATCCCTTCTCTCAAAATCCGCCGTCATCTAGCACCAGACTTTCCACCAACACAACCCGATACGGACTGGTTTTGAAGGCCTGTTACCCAAATACAACAGAAAAGGAAAGGGAAAAGAAGGTGACGGGAAAACATACCGCCATCAAACGACTTGCTCGGCTTCCTTGCGCTGACGTTTGTCTTCATACATACGCTCATCGGCAAGGCGCAGCATCTGTTCCTTGTCACCACCCGCTTCGCGATAAGTGGCAGCGCCAAGGCTGACACCAAGACAGTCAAAGCCCGCATGGATCAGATGATCCTGCAACATGGACCGCATATCATTGAGCATTTTGCCGCGCCAGCGCGCGGGCCGGGAAGATAGAATGACAAACTCATCCCCGCCATAGCGATAGATCTTGCAATCTGAGCTACACAGCTCGCTGGCTTTTTCGGCAATCCTGATCAGCGCCCGATCGCCAACCTCATGACCATGTTTGTCATTGAGCATCTTGAAGCCATCCAGATCCAGAAAAACAATGGCGCAATCACCGTCACTTTGTTTGATATCCTCAAGACGCATGGGAAAATCTGCATCAAAAGAACGGCGATTACCGATGCCGGTCAGCGGATCTGTCAGCGACATTTCCCGGCTGGTCACCAGCTCCTGTTTGGCATTTTCCAGCTCCAGGAAAATCCCAAGCTCGGTACAAAGCACGCCCATGATGCTGCTGGTGGCTGAGATATCGACATCCTCGCTATCATGCAGCATATAGATATGGCCGATTTCCTTGCCACAGGGCGCGCGATAAACCAGTCCGGCATAATTCTGCGCGCCCAGTTCACCTGCCGCCTTGAAACGTTTGCCGACATTGTTCAGATAGACGAAATTCTGCGCATCACGCACCACTTCACAAGGGGTATCGGCAATATCCAGAATGATCGGTCCATAAAGTGCACCCTCTTCCAGAAAGGCATCGATCTCAAAGCGCTCATCATCCAGATAATGAGCCACAGCAATCCATTTCCAGCCAAGCTCGCGATACAACAGACGGGCCGCCGCTTCTGGCGCTTCCACACCATTTTGCACCTGACAAGAAAATTCGGCTTTCACGCGCTGGACCCGTTGATCCAGCCCAAGTTCGGCCTTGCAAATAATGATGATGGTGTCGTCTTGCGGATAGGAATAGAGAAGCCAGCTGCGCGTCGAGAGGGTCAGTTCACATATATTTTGCTTCTCAGCCGCCTCAAATATGGCCGACAAGTCTTCCCGAGGGATGTCCGATGCGCTCTGATTGAGATAGACCAATCGTCGGTCAGATGCCAAAATCATCACGGCATCGGTGAGATGGTCAAAATATGCGTATGACAAAGCTGTGTCCACTCACCAGATCTTTTCCGGATAAGTTACCAACCAAAGATTAATTTACACTAAATCATTGTTTCACATAGAAAATTTCAATTTAAACTATGCACTCAAAGCAGCTGCAACCGAATGCACGAATTTCAGCCGGTCCGCCTCGACAGGTCGTGAGAAATAATAGCCCTGAATTTCATCACACCCCAAAGCGCGTAACAATTCCAGCTGGTCTCTATTCTCGACGCCCTCAGCCAGCACTTTCAGATCCAGACTATGGCCCATGGCGATAATGGCGGAAATGATGGCAACCAGACTTTTGTCACTCATCACGTCTCTCACGAAGGACTGATCGATCTTGATGACGTCAACCGGGAAATGGCGCAGATAGTTCATCGAGGAATAGGCAACACCAAAATCATCAATTGACAGCGAAAAGCCGAGATTTTTAAGCGCTTTCAAGAGCCGCGCCGAATGATCCGGATCCTCCATCAGCCATGTCTCGGTGATCTCCAACTCAACCCGTTTGGTATTCACACCGGTCTCCTTGACCATGTCTTCCAGGCGGGACAGGAAAATCGGCGACATCAATTGTCGACCGGACAGATTGATTGAAACCCGTTCTGGCGCACCTTCCAGACCTTCCCAGGCGACCAATTGCTCAAAGACAGATCGCAAGGCAAATTGGCCCAATTCACAAATCTGACCGGTTTCTTCGGCAACCGGAATGAACTGCCCCGGACTGATCATGGTTCCATCATCCAGACGCCAACGCATCAAGGCTTCCGCTCCCACAACGCGTTCATCATTGGCGGAATGCTTGGATTGATAGACCATGAAGAACTGATCTTCCCTCAATCCCTTATGCATCAACGCCATCATGGCCGCTTCACAATCGGCCTTTTCGCAAAGCGCATCATGGAAAAACTCCACTCTGTTGCGCCCCTCGGACTTGGCATAATAGGTCGCAAGATCGGCATTACGCAGCAAGGTCTTGCTTTCCTCGCCATGATCAGGATAAAGGGCTACGCCAATGGAAGCGGAAATTCTGACTGGCTCCCCTTCAATCTCGTAAGGGTGCCCAATGGCAGAAATGATCTGATTGGCGATCTGGTCACTGGTTAGAACAATACTGCTATTCCTGTCCGAATATCTGACCAATATGCCAAATTCATCACCGCCCAGACGAGCAGCAAAAGCATTCCTGCCAGGAAGAGCGCGCAAACGATCAGCCACTTCGCGCAGCAATTGATCTCCAGCGGCATGGCCCATGCGATCATTGACAGCCTTGAAACCATCCAGATCCATGAACATCACGGAGAAACGAGCACTTTTGTCACGTTGCTGGCTCAGAACCTTCTTCAACTCGTCCTGAAAATGCGTACGATTGGGCAAATCAGTCCCCGCATCATAATAGGCCAGACGATTGATCCGCTCCTCGGCATATTTACGCTCCGAAATATCCGAGAAGATCATGATATAATGTTTGTTTTCCCCGGTAGAGGGATCCACGACACCTTTGATGGTGCAGTCAACGGGAAAAATCTTGCCATTTTTGGGCTTGACCCATAACTCGCCGGACCAGAAACCGGTCTTGAGCAACTGAATGGTCAATGCACGATAAAATTCGTCATCTTCACGGTCCGAGCGCAACAGGAAGATATGCTGCCCTTGCGCATCACTCTCACTCCAGCCGGTCATGGTCTCAAAGGTACGATTGGCCTTGATGATCTTCCAGTCATTTTGCACGATGACAGCAATATCATGGCTGTTTTGAAACACACTCGACGACAGGCGCAATTCCTGCTCAATCAGCTCTCTTTCGATCTCATGGGAAATCCGCTCGGCAAACAAACGCAAAAGTGGCAGATTCCAGTCATTCAGATCCAGCGGCTCAGTATCACAAATAACCACAAGACCAATCGCCGTACCCTGACTGTCTTTCAGGACACTGCCATAATAACTCGCCAGTCCCATATCCTGTAAAAGCTCGTCATCAGGATATCTCGCACAGAGCCCTTCATCCACATACAGCTCACCTTTTTGCAACACTTCCTGACAAGGGGAACCACAGAGCGGATAGACCATATTCGACGTAAGCTCACCATCAACAAAACAAGAGATCGTCTCTATATGACTTCTGTCGTTCAAATCCTGTACTTTGCCGATGAAGGCATAACGACTGCCATAAGCCACGGAGATCTGTTCGACACATTTGGCAAGAAAAGTATCAATCGATTGGCTAGGTTCCGAGACACTCAAAAGCGCCTGAAAAGCTCTGCGAAACGTATCATCATGCACACAACCAGGTTTGCCCAAACCTCCTCCGACACTGGCCAACGCCTTGCCGATGGGCAGAACAAGATCTGATCCAGACTGTTGCTTATTGACTGTCATATTGACCACTCATCAGAATAACGGGCCTATCCTTCAACGCAGGTAATATTCAAGCGTCGCTTGGTAAAACATAGCCAAACAATTACACTATTTTGTTGTATAATGATTAAAATATCAGAACAAACGAACAATTTCACTGAAAAAACCAAGACAATTCAGCAATGTGATCAATAATATAAAGATTGATCGATCTGAAACAAGCAAAACATCTTTGAACATTGGCAATATAGCAAAGCTTCAGATAGTGAAAAATTTTCTATAAACGCCCCACTACATTGGACTTGAGAGCAATTCTATGCGCAGCTGCCGTCAGATCTGTCAAATATTCATTAACCACATTGTCTATCGCAAAATTCTTCTCGGCCCAAACCAGATTGAGCGCACCAATGGGCCTGCCATCCTGTATGATCGGCACGGCAATTGCCGCAGGAATGACCCCGTAATCAACTGCCCTTCCCCAATGGCCTTTTTCGCGCTGGGCATAGCCGTTGGCACGGATCTGCCTGACAAGCACATCAAAGCGATGAACCGCTGGCAATTCCGTCTTCATGGCATGTTTGGACAGATCTTTCAGAGCAGCCTTCAAATCCTCTTGCGGCAAGGCCACAAGGAAGGCCAGACCAAGAGCCGAACAGAAGGGCGACGGGCGAAAGCCGATGCAATAGGGATAAATGCCGTGGGTATCAAAAGAACGGGTGGTGTCGATAATCTCAATCCTGCCATTGCCCAGATCACTGGCTAGATCCACTGCCAGTCCGGTCTTTTGCGACAGATCGAGAATGATATCCTTGGCATTTTCGACCAGCAGATCAAAACCGGCGACCTTTTGCCCTTGCCCCGGCATGCCCGAGCCAATCTGATAGACGCCGTCTCCGGTCCGGCGCACCAGCCAACGCTGGCTCTCCATCGTGGCACACAGCCGCAAGATGGTCGCCTTGGGCAAACCGGTACGAACAGCCAGCGCCGCCAGCGACGAAGGGCCATGTTCGGCAATCACATTCAAAATATCCATGGCCCGCAAAACGGATCGATTGAGAGTGAGGCTCATCGTCGAGACTGATCCTGTTTTTTCAAAGTGCGTTTCATCTAATGAAACACCCATTCGTGCTTATACGCATTCCATCCTAGACTGCCCTCCATCGCAGATGCACCAAAAACCTTCAACTGAAAAATAAGAATGAGGGTTTTGGTGAGATGCGTGGGGAGGAACCAAATTGACCAATATCGCTTCATCGGCGCGCCGGGTGACGGCTCAATCACTGTCGCTGATCATTGTCTCGACCATTCTCTATGTCTCCGTTTTCGGCGTCTTCAATGACTCTTACCTACGGGTCGGAATGCTGCTGGTCAGCAGCCTTTTGCTGCTATTATCAGATGATTACACCAAGGGCAGCCTGCTCTATCGCATCCTGTCACTCGCTGTCGCCTGTCTGCTGGGTCTGGCGGTCTTTCAATATTTCCGCGCCTCCGAAGAGATCGAAACCGGGCTTTACTTCCTCACCAGTCAGGATATCTGGTTCGGCATCCTTGGCATCATCGCGGTGATCGAGCTGACCAGACGCGCCGTTGGCTCTGTCATGGCCGTGGTTGCCAGCTCCTTGTTTCTCTATGGTCTGTTTGGACACATGGCCCCGGGCCTGATGCGCCATGCGGGCATCTCGACCGAAGAAATCATCCAGGTCCTGTGGTTCTCCTTTGACGGTGTCTTTGGCCGTCCCATGGCGACGGTCACCGCCACCATTCTCATCTTCATTCTATTCGGTGCGGTGCTGGAGCTTTTGCGTATCGACCGGGTGCTGGTGCAATTGGCGCTCAGAGCTACCGGCGGCTTGCGTTCCGGCCCCGCGGCGGCCGCCACCATTGCCAGTGGCCTGTTCGGCACCATTTCCGGCAGTGCGGTGGCCAATGTAGTCGGCACCGGGGTCATCACCATTCCGTTGATCAAGAAACATGGCTTCAAACCAAAATTCGCCGCCGCCGTGGAAGCTGCTGCCTCATCTGGCGGGCAGATCACCCCGCCCATCATGGGGGCGGTGGCCTTCATCATGGCCGATATCACCGGCGTGCCCTATCTTGCCATCTGCCTTGCCGCCGTGGTGCCTGCCGCGCTGTATTATGGTGGCCTTTTCATGGCCATTTCCAGCGCCGCCCGCAGCCTGACCCCAAAGGAAACAGCGGTCGAGCCCATCTCCTTCGATTGGCGCGAACTGGCGCAAATAGCCGTTTTCGTCCTTTCCCTGACTGCCATCGTGGTGGCCATGGTCAATGGCCTCTCGGCAGCTTATGCAGGTTTCATCGGGCTGATCACCGCCGCCATTCTCGGCTTTGCCATTCGACCAGATCTGTTGCTGGATGGCGAGGGCTGGCTCCGCTTCCTTCGTCTTGGCGGGCTGATCTCGGCACAATTGGTGGTGATTGTCGCCGCCGTTGGTGTGGTCATTGGCGTTTTGAACATGACCGGCGTCGGTCTGCGCTTCGCCTCTCTTGTCTCCAGCTATGCCGATGGGCATCTCGCCATCTCACTGGTCTTGATGGCGGTCGCCTGCCTGATGCTGGGCATGGGCATGCCAACCGTGCCCGCCTATCTGATCATCGTGCTGATCATGGGCCCGTCCTTGCAGCAATTGGGCATCCCCATCGTCCATACTCATATGTTCGTGCTCTATTTCGGGGTTCTTTCTGCCGTGACACCGCCCGTAGCGCTGGCCGCCTTTGCCGCCGCCCCCATAGCCGGGGCCGGAGCCAGCCCCATGGCAACGGCGTTCGAGGCCTCTCGTCTCGCCCTGCCCGGCTTTGTCATTCCCTTTGCCTTTGTCTATCAGCCAGCGCTTTTGCTTGGCACCGGATATGAGCTGGCGCAATCAGCTCAATCCATTCTCTTCGTTCTGCTCTCTGTGCTGATGATCTCGCGGGCCTGCTATCCACGAACTGATAAGCAATACATGATCCCCGTCGGATTGGGTCTGGCAGCTGCGCTTCTTTTCTTTGGCCCGCTTGTCTCCTGGATCGCGACCGCGGCCACCCTTCTTCTTTTGCTCTTTGATGATGGAGCCATGAACCTCTTTTTGAAATCCAGTGATAAAATGGGAGAAACCAAATGACCAGACCAGTCCTGACCCGGCGCACCCTCATCAAGGGCGCAACCGCCATGACGGCAGCCAGCCTCATTCCCAATATGGCCCTGTCCAAAGAGCTGCTGCGCATGTCGACCCTTGGCCCGGGCACCAGCCCGAACCTTGTGATGACCATGTTTGCCAGCATCGTTAACAAGCAGCTGCCAGACTATGAAATTCAGGTCAATGCCACCGGTGCCGCCACCCGCCATGTACTGGAAGTCGCCATGGGCAAAAGCATGTTCTGCATGTCCTCTCCCACCATCCATGCCTTGATGCGCAAAAATCTGGCCATGTATAAAAAGATCAAGCAGGCCCCGGAACTGGTCACCAAACTGCGCACGGTCTTCAATTTCCCCATGGGTCTCTATCACATCGCGGTCTATGACTCCTCCGGCATCAAATCCATTGCGGACGCCAAGGGAAAACGCGTCTTCCTCGGCCCTCCGGGCGGGGCCGCCTTCACCACCATGAAGCGCCTGTTCAAGGCCGTTGCAGGTCTGGAAGAAGGCGAGGATTATGAAGCGGTGAAACTGGGCTGGGATGCAGCCGCCGCTGCCTTTCAGGATGGCAATCTCGATGTCTATTGCAATCCGACCAATGCCCCAAGCCCGGTTCTGACGCAGATTGCGGTCACAAACAAGATTCGCTTCCTTGGCATCCCGGCAGACAAGCTGAAGACAGAAGGCGTGCAAAAGCTGACCCGCCGTCCGGGCTTCAAGGCTACCACCCTGCCAAAGGGCGTCTATGGCGACAACCAGGTCAATGAAGGCGATGTCACCACCCTTGGCGTCACCGTGGGCGTGGTCACCAACGAGAAAGCTGGCGACGACATGATCTATGAAATGACCAAGGCTTTCTATGCCGGCGTGGCCGATCTGAAAGGCTCCTCCCCATGGCTGGAAGTCGTCACCCCGGAGGCCGCCGTTGCCGACATCAATCTGCCGCTTCATGCCGGGGCCTATCGCGCCCTGACCGAGCTTGGCGTCACCATTCCGGATGCGGCCAAGCCCGTTTCCTAAAACCAAGACAGAAATCCTCGGTTCTCATCTTTCCAGAGAGAAGGAGCCGACAGGAAAGTCTGGCCGGGGCAACCTCCGCCCCGGTCAGATGCTCGTATAAGCGAATTCTTATCCGAAAAGTCTGCAACTTTTCTCAGAACGCGCTGTAAATAGAAATCCAGCCCTCTCCTCCTCCCAATCGTCTATCAGGGCACCATGTCGGGTGGTTGGGAGGAGGAGAGAGCTGGCCCAGAATTACCAAGCCAAACCAAAGACTTTGGAACACATCGCATGGCCAAGAATGTTCTTTTCATCATGTGCGACCAGCTGCGCTGGGATTATCTGTCCTGCACCGGACATCCGCACTTAGCGACTCCCAATATCGACAAGCTGGCCGAGCGCGGAATGTTGTTCGATCGCACCTATGTGCAATCTCCCATTTGCGGCCCATCGCGCATGTCCTTCTATACCGGTCGCTATGTCAGCTCGCACGGATCGACCTGGAACAATATCCCGCTGAAAGTCGGCGAGATGACCCTTGGTGATCATCTACGCCCGATGGGTGTGCGCACCGCGCTCTGCGGCAAGACCCATATGACAGCTGATGCCGAAGGTATGCGCCGCCTTGGCCTGGCACCAGACAGCACCATCGGCGTACTGGTCTCCGAATGCGGGTTCGAACCCTTTGAGCGCGAAGACGGCCTTCACCCGGACGGCAACCGCTATGCCCGCAATGAGGCTTATGATAGCTACATGAAAGAGCAAGGCTGGCAGGATGAGAATCCTTGGAACAGCGTTGCCAACAGCGCCGAAGATGACGAGGGCAATATCCTCAGCGGCTGGTTCATGGAACATGCCGACAAACCGGCCCGCGCAACGGACGAGCAAAGCGAGACCCCTTACATCACCCGCCGGGCAATGGACTTCATCAATGAGGCGGGCGACCAACCTTGGTGCCTGCATCTTAGTTATATCAAGCCCCATTGGCCCTATATCGTGCCAGCCCCTTACCACGACATGTATGGGCCAAACACCCATATGCCGGTGGTCAAATCCGAGGCCGAGCGCGAAGATCCGCATCCGGTCTTTGGCGCTTTCATGGAAGAGCGCGTCTCCCGCGCTTTCTCGCAAGACCATGTCCGCACCCGCGTAATTGGCGCTTATATGGGTCTGATCAAACAGCTCGATGATCAGATCGGCGAGCTGATGCGTTTCATGGACGAGAAGGGCCTAAGCGATGACACCATGATCATCTTCACCTCCGACCATGGCGATTATCTTGGCGATCACTGGATGGGCGAAAAGGAGCTGTTCCATGATCCGTCCTCACGCATTCCGCTGATCGTGGTCGATCCAAGCCCCGAGGCCGACGCCACAAGAGGCATCAAGAGCGATACCCTGATCGAAGCCATCGATATCGTGCCAACCATATTGGATTTTTATGGCGGCAAGGAAGTGCCCCATATTCTGGAAGGCAAATCCCTTTTGCCGGTGCTGCATGGCGACGTGAGCAAAGTGCGCGACTTTGCCGTCTCGGAATATGACTATTCCATGCGCGATGTCCGCACCCGCCTTGGCGTGGAAGTGGCGGATGCCAAACTCACCATGCTATTCGATGGTCGCTGGAAATATATCTATGCCGAGGGTTTCCGTCCCATGCTGTTCGATCTGGAGCATGACCCTGATGAGCGGATAGATCTGGGGGGCCTGCCGGACTATGCCGATCAGTGCCAAAAAATGGAGCGGCTGTTCTTTAACTGGTGCCGCCGCACAAACCAGCGCACCACCATGTCCGACGAAGACATTGGTGGCCGCAATGCCAGCAAAGGCGAAGCCAAGGTCGGCATCCTCATTGGCTATTGGAACGAGCAGGAACTGGAAGACATGAAGGACTAGACTTTGTCTCTGTCATCCCCCGCAACAAAACCCCGTGCTGATCACATGGGGTTTTCTTTTGCAAGAATGCTATCTTCCGCCCTTTGCAACGCGGATATCACATCTCGAACGCGATTTGCAGATGGATGCGATAGGAGCTTTCGATATGATCTTTCGCAGCCTGTTCTGCGCGGTCCGGGTCCCGGGCGCGGATGGCATCGACGATGGCCTTGTGTTCCTTATACAATTCCGCCGGTCGCCCTTGCGGGATATATCGGGCACCACGCAGCAAGGCCAGATCATCGCTCAAGGCATTGAAGGTCTTGAGCAGGAAGCGGTTTTTCGCGGCATAGAAAATGGCTTTGTGCAGATCCCAATTGCCCTGATTCAGCGCCCGCTTGTCCGCATTCTCGCCATGCGCCCTGTCGAGAATGACCTGCATCTGTTCGATTTCCATATCAGATGCATGCTGCGCAGCAAAGCGCGCGGCAATGCCCTCCAATTGCTGACGCAAGAGATACAGCTCGGAAATTTCCAGCCGATCCAGCTCGGCCACCACAGCCCCGCGCTGCGGCTCGATGGTGACGCGCCCTTCTGACTGCAACCGGCGAATGGCCTCGCGCACCGGCGTACGGCTGATGCCCAATCGATTGGCAATCGAGGCTTCCTTGATGCGCTCTCCGGGATGAAATTGCCCTTCGCGAATGTCCTCCAGAAGCTGGCGATACACTTTTTCTGCCAAGGGCAAATCTGAATTTTCGGCTGACATGGATATCCGAACTCACTTTAAATAACCCTAACACACTGATGTGCTGGCATTTTCATCGACTGCATCTATCTGGGATCACTTTTAGAACATTACGATTGATTTTTCAAAATGTTTATGATTGTATGCATAAAAGTACATTTCATGAAAAATGTGCACCAACCAGGAGGAAGCCGATGTATGCCGCAATGAAATCAATCCTGATCGGAGCTGCAATGGCAGTTGCCAGCACCACATTTTCAATGGCAGATGATTATCCCAAAAAGCCCGTCAGTATGATTGTTGCCTATTCGCCAGGTGGCGGCACCGATACCGCTGCGCGCATTCTGGCCAATTACATGAACAAGCATCTTGGCCAGCGACTGATCATCCGCAACAAGCCCGGCGCGGGCGGTCAGGTTGGCTTTTCGGCGCTGGCACGTGCCAAGAATGACGGCTACACCATCGGCTTCATCAATATCCCGTCGATTTTTCTGGTGAAGATGTTGCGCGAGAATGTGCCGTTCAATATGTCTGACTTCGAACCCATCGGAAATATCCAACTGGATCCGGTTGTTCTGACAGTACCTGCCGACAGCCCCTACAAGACCTTTGCCGACTTTGCCAAAGCAGCCAAAGCCAAGCCGGGCGGTCTGACCGTGGGCGGTGACGGGCCACAATCAAACAACCAGCTCCAGCTGGTGGTGACAGAAGATGCGCTTGGCATTGATGTAAACTTTGTTCCGTTCAACGGCTCCGGCCCTGCCATCACCGCAACCATCGGCAAACAGGTGGATGCTTCCGTGCCCTCTGCCAGCTCTGCCACTGGTCAGGTGAAAGATGGACGCTTGCGCGCACTCGCCGTCTTTGCCGCCAAGCGCTATCCCTATCTGCCGGATGTACCAACCATCGCGGAGGCTTCCGGCACCGAGGTTCAGAATATCGGCGCATCCATGCGCGGTGTCGCGGTGCCAAAAGGTGTCTTGCCTGAGCAAAAGGCCGTTTTGGAAAAAGCCTTCAAGGATGTGGTCAATGATCCGAAATTCATCGCCCATATCGAACGTCTGGGCCTGCCTCTGACCTATATGAGCGCAGCTGAATTCGGCGACTATCTGTCCTCAGCCGAGAAAAGCATTGGCGGCTATGTCGAGCTGCTGAAGTAACCGACATTGCAATAACCAACCGGGAAGGCCGTGATCATGTTCAATGAACGCAGCAAAGATATCCTGTTTTGCAGTCTAACCTTTATCGCGGCCTCTGCGGTGCTGATAACCAGTTTCAGCTATCAGCCCGCATCGGCCTATTTCCCGCAATTACTGGCCATATTCATAGCCATTCTGGCGGTGACATTGGGCATCAACAGACTGAAAGCATCTGCGGACCCCACCGCAGATGCCGAAGCTGAAAAATCCAGAGACCTGGCGGATCTGGCAGGCTTTGCAAAGGTGGTCATCAGCATCCTTGCCTATACAGGACTGATGCTCGTGGTGGGCTTCCCACTGGCTACCTTTTTGTTTCTGTCCCTGACGATGGTGATCTCCGGCGAACGGCGCCCCTTGCTGGTGTTGCCGGTGGCGCTGGGACTGACCGGCCTTTTGTATTTCCTCTTCTTCTGGTTCCTGGGTGTTTACCCGCCTGAGGCCCTTCTTTTCGAGCTGATCTGAGGACTATCAGATGCTAGACAATCTTCTGCTCGGGTTTGATGCCCTCATGACGCCAATGGCGTTGTTCGCAGTGACCATCGGTGTCATTGGCGGCGTGGTGATCGGCTCCCTTCCGGGACTGACCAGCACAATGGGTGTGGCACTTCTCATCCCGTTGACCTTCTCCATGCCCCCCGAAGCCGGGCTGGCCATGCTGGGCGGCATCTATCTGGCCTCCACCTATAGCGGGTCCATCAGCGCCATCATCCTCAATATTCCCGGAACACCTGCCGCCGTAGCCACTCTTTTGGATGGGCATCCCATGTCCAAACGGGGCGAAACCACCCGGGCGCTGGCACTGGCCACCTTTGGCTCCAGCATTGGTGGTCTGCTCAGCGTCATTGCGCTATTGCTGCTGGCCCCACCGCTGGCTGAATTCTCGCTGAAATTCGGCTCGCCCGAATATTTCCTGCTGGCGGTCTTTGGCATCACCGTCATCGCATCCCTGTCTGCCGGGGCCATGTCGAAAGGCTTGATCGCCGGGGCAATGGGTCTGCTGCTCAGCACCATCGGCTCTCATCCGCTGACAGGCGAGTTGCGTTTCACCTTTGGCCAGCCATCACTTTATGACGGCATTCCGATGGTGGTGTCCCTGATCGGGCTCTATTCCATCCCCGAAGTCATCTCGATGATGAGCGGCAAAACCACATTGGTGGCCCAAACCGGCATCAGCGGAGATCGCGGTCCCTTTTCCTATCTGGGCGAGGTTTTGAGACGCAAATTCAATATCCTGCGCTCCTCCCTGATCGGCATCATCGTGGGCATCATTCCCGGTGTTGGCTGCAGTGTTGGCGGCTTTCTCTCCTATGATGCTGCAAAACGCGCCGCACATAACAAGGAAGAGTTCGGCAACGGCGCGCCAGATGGCGTCATCGCCAGTGAAACTGCAAACAATGCGGTGACCGGCGGCACGCTGATCCCGCTTCTCACCCTTGGCATTCCCGGCAATCCGGTAACAGCCGTGCTGCTCGGCGGCTTGATGATCCATGGCCTGCGTCCAGGTGCTGATCTTTTCACCCTCAATGCCGGGATCACATATGGCTTCATGCTCAGCCTTTTGCTGGCCAATATCCTGTTTGTTCCGGTCGGACTGATCTTTGCCCGCTATTGCGCCAAGGTCATCACGGTCCCGCGGGAAATTCTCGCCCCCTGCATTCTGGCTTTTGCCGTGATCGGCTCCTATTCCATTCGCGGCTCAGTCGAAGACATCCTGATCATGCTGGCCGTTGGCATCATCGGCTTCGGCTTCAACTTCTTCGCCGTGCCGCGCGCACCACTGGTGCTTGGACTGGTGCTTGGCACCTTGGCAGAAGGCGAGCTGGCGCGCTCCTTGGCGCTGGTCAGCGGCAATGTTCCGGCCTTCCTGATGCAACTGGTCACGCGGCCAATCTGCATTGTCTTGCTCATCCTGTGCGCCTTTGCCCTCTATCAGGGCGTGGTTCAGCACCGGCGCAATTCTCACATGCTCGATAGCTAAAATCATATCAAAAGGGAGACGATAAAATGAACCGCACTCTGACGATCACCACTCTGGGCTTGCTTGTTGCCATGTCTTCAAGCCTGGCCGCGCAAGAGCTGAAAGTCCCCGCTTCTGCCGCACTGGACAAGAAAGGCATGCTGGAAATTTCCGGCTCTGGCTTCAAGGCCAATGAGCCGGTGCTGCTGCTCTTCACCACTGCAGACGGCGTAACCTCGGAAATCGGCTATGCCCTGAAGCCAGAGCCAGTGGCAGATGCCAAAGGCAACTGGAACACCCAATGGTCCTATGGCCGCTTCGTCAAGAAAAAGCTGGTTGCCGCAGGTGATTTCACCCTGTCCGCGACAGATGACGACTTCAACGAACTGGCCGCCACCAAAATCAAATTCCAGAAATAGGCCACCCTCTTTTCAAGACTTGCGCTTGCCCGCCATCGGGCAGGTGCACCCGCGCTTTTGCCCGAGTATTTTGCCCGATCCTTTTGAAAGAACAGCATGACCTCCCCCACTTTGATCCGCCGCGTTGGCGACGCCAGCGCCCACCATTTTTTCGGATATTACAACAAGTCGAATTTCGACCGTGAGGACAAGCGATTGCTGGCGCAGCGCGTGGACCGTTTCACCGGAGACATTACCGGCAAGGAAAAAGCCACGCTGGGATATTTCGATCTGGAAGCAAATGATCAGTTTCACGCCATTGGCCAAACCACCACCTGGAATTGGCAAATGGGCAGCCAGTTGCAATGGGTCGGCAATTCAAACCGCATCATCTATAACGCCCGCACTGACAGCTCGGATCGAGATACCCCCTATCCGGATTTCTGTTCCAAGCTGCATGATCTGGACAATGGCGAGACACGCACCCTTCCGCTGCCGGTCTATGTGCTATCCCCGGACGGGCATTATGCCTTGAGCGTCAATTATTCTCGCTTCATGGTGACCCATAAAACCATCGGCTATCCGGCATCTCATCAGGAACCACAGCTGGAAAAGGCTCCGGCGGATGATGGAATCTATCGCATGGATATCAAAAGCGGCGACTATCAATTGATCCTCAGTCTGGCACAATTGCGTGCCTTTGATCCCCGCCCCTCCATGGACAAGGCCATTCACTGGATCACCCATCTGGAAGCCAATCCATCTGGCAGTCGCTTCCTTTTCATCCATCGCTGGACCGAGCGCGTGGAGGATGAAACCTGCTTCCTGCATCGCCTCTTCACCGTGAATGGTGATGGCAGCGACTTGCGCCTTCTGGAATGCTCCGACCATCCCTTGCCGCAACTGGCAGCGGATTTCGACGCCAATGCAGTCGGCACCTTTGACTATGAAAAATCCGAATATCAGATCTCCCATCCCATGTGGAAGTCCGATGAGGAAATCATCGTCTGGGGCCCTCATGATGGCGCCATCCATTACCATCTCTATCATGATGCAACGGGCAAGGTGGACATCATCGGGCCGGACATTCTGACCGAAAATGGCCATATGACCTATTCACGCGATGGGCGCTGGATCCTGTCGGACACCTATCCCGATGCCAATACCAACGAGCGCATCCTCTTCCTGTTCGACACCCACAGCCAGACCCGCCACGATATCGGCTCCTTCTTCACACCGCCGGATCTGGGCAAGCACAATCGCTGTGACCTGCATCCACGCTGGAGCCACGACAACAAACGCGTTTGCATCGATTCCGTCCACGAAGGCACCCGCCAACTCTATCTGGCTGATGTCAGTCACATCCTGAACGATCAAAGCATGGCCCGGGCAGCCAACTCTTGAACTCTGCTTCCCGAACACATCCCCCGCAAGGAAACCCCGCAGAACGTGAAGTCGTGACGCGGGGTTTTTCTTTGCCTTCATACCGTCCGGCCCACCTTTTGGGACATTTCGACCCTTTGAAATTTCGTCGGAAAAACCAAAAAGGACGATCGGGAGGCCCGTTTATAAGCGCGTATCATGTATATACCCGTCTCCCGATCCTTGTTTTTTCTTTCTTTTACTCATTTTCAAAGGGTTCAAAGGGTCTAAAGGTCCAGAAAATAGAGAGAATTGGAAAATCAAAAAGGGTCCAAAGGGTGCAAAGGGGTCAAAGGTCCCTATCCTCAAAAAGGTCGATTTCGCGCAAAATTTTTCTCTTCTTGACTTACGTACTTTCTGTCGCAAAATTTGCCAAATCTCAAAGGGTCAAAAGGCCACAAAGGTGCCAAACCTCCCCAAACATACCCAAATCCTCCAAACATGTTCCCCCTCGTTGGTATAACCACCCGCATGGTAGCATCAAAGGCGTTTGGGAGAGAGAAAACAGAGAGGACAAAGAACAAAAGACCCGGTCCGGAATTTTTCAAAGTTGTGATGTTTGTCAAAACAGAGTACGCGGCCTATAGATAGGATCCGAAAGACATCATTTCGGCACATCCAGGATGACAACATGAAGATCATTTCCATCGCAGGTGGTTCGGCATCTGGCAAAAGCTCATTTGCTCGCAGGCTTCAGAACCGCATTGGCACGGACAAGGCCAATCTGATTTGCGAAGATGATTATTATCTTGGTGCGGTGGAGGGCAATTTCGATCATATCGACACCAAGGACCATGCCCTGATCCTCTCGCACATCAATGATCTGAAAGCGGGCAACAGCATCGAAGTGCCGCGCTATGACATGAAAATCCATGACCGCTCGGAAGAAGTGGAAGTCATGGAACCAAAGGATGTGCTGATCCTGGAAGGTACCCAGATCCTCTATCGCAAGAAGCTGTCACGCATTGCCGATTGCAAGGTCTATATCGATGCCCCAGATGACATCCGTCTCGCCCGCCGCATGGCACGCGACATCATCGAACGCAAACGTGACCCGGAAGACATCATCAATCAATATCTGGAACAGGTGAAACCGATGCATTATCGCTATACCTACCCGTCCAAATATGTGGCCGATGTCATCATCAACAACGAATTCAGCATGTACAAGAACCCGTCCCGCCTGGATCGCTATATCGAAATCATCATCAACCGCGTGACGGGATCGGAGGAAACGGTTTAGAGCGTGGACTCTTCTTGCGCTACATTCAGAGACAGAAACCAGTCGGAAGCGATCATTCACTTCAGGAGCGAATAGTTTGATGCCTCCAGTCGTAACGGACATTCGGGGAAGATCAGCTTCGAAAATACTGGTGCGATGCATTCGGACAGGCACCTGATTCTCAAAAAGAACTGGTTTCAAGCAGGTATATTTGCAAAAGCTCCCTCGAGCCAACACTGGCATATTGGCCATTGAAACATCTCTGGTAATTTGAGAATCTTTGCCTTACCAGTGAAAGTGTCGGTGTCTTGAGGGGGGAAAGCATGGCGCAAAAGGGGAATCCAGCAAATAGAAAGCTGCTCTATTTGCTGACGGCAATGTTTTCACTGAGCTATCTTGATCGTCAGATATTGAACATAACGCTCAATGATATAGGGGCGGAATTCTCCCTTACAGATCTACAGCTTGGCAGTCTTTCAGGCATCGCCTTTGCCATTGTTTATGTGGTGTTCGGCTTTCCGGTAGCTCGTCTCGTCCGGCCCGGAAATCGCAAGGTCATCGCAGTAGCTGCGCTTTCCTTCTGGAGCACCATGACGGCGTTGATGGGGATAGCTGGCTCGTTCGTTACATTGCTGCTGGCCCGGATTGGTGTTGGGGTTGGCGAGGCCGGTTGCGTGCCGCCCTCGCATTCCATGATCATCGATGCTTTTCCACCGGAGAAGCGGGCCAGTGCTCTGTCTTTCTATTCTGCGGGCACCAATATCGGTATTTTTCTGGCCTTTCTGGTTGGCGGGATTTTAACGGCCAAGTTCGGATGGCGTATTGCTTTTCTGGCGGCTGGTCTGCCGGGAATTGCGCTTGCCATATGGATCTATTTCAAACTTGATGAGCCTGCATCGCCTGTTGCGTCCACTGATAGACAGTCTGAGAAGAAAAGCTATGCGTCCCTTGCAAGAGCGTTGCTTGCAGACAAAAGCACGCGGCACACGCTGATTGGCGTTGCCTTGACCGCAATGGTCGGCTTGGGCGCATCGGCCTGGATCGCTACCTTTCTGATCCGCGTCCATGCGCTGGAAATCGCGCAGGTGGGTGTCTATCTCGCGGTGACCATTGGCATCATAGGGGCCGTGGGGACCTGGCTCGGCGGCGTTCTGTCAGACCGTCTGGGGCGCAAAAACCCGACCTGGCGTTTGAAGTTTGTCGCAGTGACGATAGTGATCGCCAAGCCATTTTCCATCCTGTTTTATCTGCAGGACCAGACCATGGTTGCGCTCGTGATATTTGTTATCCCCGCCATGGTCGGTGCCATGTTTGTCGGCCCGTCCTTTTCGCATCTCTATTCACGCTTTGAAGCCTCATCCCGCCCGATGATCACCGCAATCCTCATGTTCGTGATCAATCTGGTCGGGCTGGGATTGGGGCCAACCCTTGTCGGTTTGATAAGTGATATGCTTGCTCCGACCGAGGGCGAGGGATCCTTGCGCTATGCCTTGGTTCTTTTGCAGATAGCGGGGCTTTGGGCTGCGGTTCATTTCTGGATTGCAGGACGCGCCATGAGTGATGTTAGTGCGCGTTCCCGAAAAGTTGAAGCACTTTTCGGATAAGAACTCGCTTTAAATCAAAGCGTTAAAGCACTACCCACGATTCAACGATTGTGAGAAGTGCTTTAATGCTCCGCAAAGCAGGATGTTATCTGCTCGCTGAGCCATCTAAGGCCGTCATCCTCGCTCGCTCGTTTGTGCCAGATAAGATGAAATTGCTGATTGCTGAGCTCCATCGGCAAATCAAGGACCTGCAGCCGGAGTGAGGGGGCCACTTGCTCGGCATAGAGGCGCGGGACAATACCGAGCAGATCCGTGCTTGCGACCAACTGAGTGATGGAACTGATTTTATAGACCTGGCAGACCTCTCGCGGATTCAGCCTCTGCCAGAAAGTCACTTTCTCTGAGTTTGCCAATTTTCCAGGTGCCAGCGAGATACTGACAAAGCCTTCCTGTTTCAGCTCAGGCACGGTCAGCGGTGCGCCTATCCTTGGGTGATCCTGACGGGCCACCAAAACCACATCAACGGGACAAAGGGGCTTGCTTTCAAGCTCGGGCTGCTTGCCATGCATCAGAAAAACCGCAAGCTCCGTTTTCCCGGTCATCAAAGCCTCTTCAAGGGGCATCAATTGAGGGGGGCTTAACTCAAAGCTGATCTGGCTGTCGCTGCCGATCTGGTCGAGCAGTCGCGACATGATATGTTGTTCAAGCGGTTCTGCGATCAACAAATTGAAATGCCGCTTGGAGACCTTGGGGTCAAAAGCCGAAGGAGAGCCGATGGACTGACGCAATGTGGAAAGCGCACTGCGCACCGGTCCGATAATTGCCTCCGCCCGCAAGGTTGGCACGACGCCATTGCCGCTTCTCACAAATAGTTGATCATCCATCTGTTTTCGCAAGCGCGACAAGGCATTGGAGACGGCTGGCTGGCTCAGGTCCAGATTATCCGCAGCACGCGAGATGTTTCCGCAGGAATATATGGCCTCAAAGACCAGCAGAAGGTTCAAATCAAAGTCACGCATATTCATAGCGGAAATAACCCTTATTCACGTTACCGTCTTTCCATGATAACACCAGACACCTAGCATCCCGCAACCATTAACAAAAGATGAATAGCGGGCTGTATATGCGTACCATGTCGTCAAACCTTTTTTCGTTTTCCAGTCGAGCGACATATGTGATTTGCACGCTGGCATTGCTGTGTCTGACCAGTCTGTTGAGCAGCGAAGCGCATGCAGCGCCGGAAATGTCCGTTACAGCGCCTCACAGTAGCCCTGCGAACCGGGAGATTACTGATAATCTTACATCCACATCTACTGCTTCTGGCACCCGGTTCTCATCTCAGCCGCTTGTTGGCGGCTCGCAAACCTTCACCTATGAGATCCATAATTCTGGGACTGATCCGCTGAATTTGATTGGGGCGACCCCGGTCACACTGACCGGGGACGATACCGCTCATTTCAGTGTCACCCAGCCCTTGCTCAGCGTGGTGCCTCCCGCCAGCTCGACAACCTTTACCGTCACCTTCGATCCCGCTGATACAGGGCCCCTGAGTGCCACGGTAAACATCGCGAATGATGATGCAGACGAAAACCCTTACAATTTTGCGATTTCGGGCACAGGCGAAGGGCCCAGCATACAGGTTCGCTACACCGACCTGTTTGGTTTCGAAGTGCTTGATGGAAGCACCACTACGCACGCGAGAACCGGCACCGAGTTTGGTTCAGTTGACGTGAATGGCGGAACATCCAGCCGTTTATTTCAGTTGAGAAATATTGGCACGGAAAATCTTGTGTTGCCCGGTAACGTTACGATTAGCGGTGCCCATGCCGCCGATTTTACCGTAACACAGCAACCCGCTGGCACATTGACACCAAGTCAGCGGGGCTATCTCACGATAGAGTTCAATCCCGGCGCGGTTGGCCGTCGTACCGCTCTTGTCACCATTGCGAACAATGATCCGTCAAGATCGCCTTTCGATTTTGTTATTGCAGGAACGGGTGATGCCGGTGCTGCAGAAGTCCAGGTGACACATCTTGGAAGCGATATCGCTTCAAATATAAGCTTTGATTTTGGTGACCCATCAACCTACACATTTTTTGGCCCTGTCGACGCAAACGCCATTGCCGTCGATAAAGTCTTCAGAATTTCAAATATCGGGACGGCTCCTCTTACTCTGGGACCCAATGCGGCGAGTATACTCAACAATACCGCCGGTTTCTCCGTTCTCGCTCAGCCCGCCTCGGTGATACAGCCGGGTCAATCAAGTGATGTGATTGTGCGATTCACGTCGCGGCTCGGAGGAACGATAACTGGATTGCTCATAAACAGTGATGATGCAGATGAGAGCACATTTTACATCAACCTTTACGGCCTGGGCGTTGCCAGCGCCGCCGAAATCGATGTAACAGGCAATGGCCAGGCGATCATTGATGGCGATAGTTCGCCCAGCACAGCCGACCACACCGATTTCGGTGCGGCGGACATCGCGACAGACACGATCAGCCGTACCTATACGATCCGCAATCCGGGCAGCAGTATCCTGACCCTTGGTGCTAACGCGGCAACCCTGTCAGGCCCCGATGCGGGAGAGTTTTCCATTACCACCCAGCCGTCCGCAACCATCGCCGCGGGCAGCAGTTCTACACTTGTTGTAACCTACAATCCGTCGGCTGTGGGATCTCATGCCGCGACTCTGAACATTGCCAGTGATGATGCGGATGAGAACCCTTACAATTTTGCCATTGCGGGGACGGGCACAACTGTCGGAGGCGGCGTGACGATCGTGCTGAATGTGGCGGGACCGGATACAAATCTTGATTTCACCTCTGCGACCGGCGCGCTGAATCTCTCACTCACTTCAGCGGGCGGATCGGCGCAAAGCAATGTGACAGGGATAGCGCCGGGTACTCATCGGATCGTGGCGGCAGATCTCGGTGCACTGGGCTATGGTATATCGGCCATATCCTGTTCGGATGATGATTCAACCACCGACCCTGCAGCGCGTTCTGCAACCATTCGGCTCGCAGCAAATGAGAGCGTAACCTGCACTTTCACATTGACACAGAGCCGGGACGTGACCAGCCAGATGATTGTTGACTATCTGAGCGCAAGAAACACTTTGATCCTCCGGAACCAGGCGGATCGCACACGTCGGCTCGCCCGCTTGCAACAAGGCGCGTCACCACGGGAGCGCACGGCAAGCGTCACCACACCATTGGGTTTTGTTGCGCAATTGCCTTCCCCCATGGCCCTCACCTTGAATGAAGGTCTGCTGTCCTATTCGGCCAGTGCACAGGAAGCTCTTAGCTTTTTTGACAACAGAACGCGCAGTTTCGAACTGCCGCAGATGGGCCGATGGGACATCTGGTCGGAAGGGCGTTTCAATATTTTCGACGACAAGAAAGACCAGTCCGGGCAGTTTGGCATCGTGCATTTTGGCGCTGACTATTTGCTGAGCAAGGATATTCTGCTTGGGGCCAAGGCACAGATCGACTGGATGGACCAGACCTTTGCCGCCACCACCGGCAAGGTATCGGGGACCGGCTTCATGGTCGGCCCTTATGCAACAGTCGCGCTTACTGACAGCCTGTTTCTTGATCTGTCCAGCACCTGGGGCATGTCGGAAAATTCCATCTCTCCCTTTGGCACCTACAAGGATCAGTTCACCACCAACCGCTGGATGGTGGATGGATCGCTGACCGGGCAATATGTCCTGGATCGATGGACGCTCCACCCCACATTGGCCTTTGCCTATATCGAGGAATATCAGAGCGCCTATACGGACAGTTTGAATGTTCGGATACCCGACCAGACAGTGGCGCAAGGGCAAGTCAGTTTCGCGCCGCGTTTGTCCTATACTGCCCCATTTGAGAAAGGTGGAGCACTGACATCCTGGCTGGAAACAAAAGGCCAATATGCCTTCAATAGGGGTGAGAAGCCGTCCAATGGATCTTATGGTGATGCCAATATCGGGCTCTCAGCGTCAATTGAGACCGGCCTGGATCTGAATTTGCACACTGGTAGCGCTTTTTCCCTTTCGGGCAAATATGACGGCGTCGGTACAAACACGACCAGCTATGGCTTCAAGCTCGGTATCCGCGTTCCATTAAACTGACCAACGCACCGCATCCAAGTGTCACTGGTGAAATTATCATCAACCGCGTGATGGGATCGGAAGAGACAGTTTAGGGCTTGGCCCCTTCGAGCGCTGTGTTCAATGACAAAAGTAGCTGGTCAGCAGTCATTCGCTGTGCAATCCATGAACTCACAAAATGCGGACATTTACGACATTCACACAGTTCGTGTAAATGACCGCTTTTTGGGCTTGCTTCTTCAACATGTAGCATGCGGATCATCCGTTCTGGACCAATCAATGGACGACCAATCTGATTTTGCAAAAATTGTGCTTGAAACAGACACGCCGCTGCGCGGTTTATAAATACTGTCAAGCACCTCTATTAGTTTGTAATATCATACATAATAGAGCTGAAGTCTCCCTTTTTAAGATCAGAGCGCTTAATTAGCAGAACCAGAGAATAGCAGTCTCCCCAAATCCAGCCAGTTAGTTTGCTGGTGGGAAGCTCTAGAAGTATTTCGTTTGGACTTTCTATTCCATGTGGTGTGTAAATGTGGCCAACTGGAGCATGGCCCATCACGCCCATTCCCTGCTGAGCTTCTTTTTGCCAAGTTGCTTCCAAACGATCTTGTAATGCCTTTGGAAGGGCCTGAGACTTGGATGTGTAAGCCGTCAACGCGTGGTTAGTCAGAGAGGCGTTGTAGCGGCTCCACCATCCTTCAATGCTTGTCCGAACTGGTAGTGGGTCGAGAAGTTTCGTTTCTCGTAGGACCAACTCGCAATAGCCATCCCCATCGGTACGGGAATATTCAAAATCATAGCAATCAAGTTTTTGAAGTTCTTTTATATAGCCATTTATCCGGTGCTCGCATATTTTCCTTTCTGCGCGCATCTGGCCCTCAATTTCAAAGAACCGAACGAAGGTGCTGAGCATTATTGGTTTCTGGCGTTCAAACCACGCTGCATCTTCTGGGCGTAGTTTTTTCATCGCTGGAAACCTTACGATACTTTTTGCCATATCGATCACGGTTTCGGAGAGGCAATCAAGGAGCAATGATGTTGTTTGTTCATTGAACGGGTGGTAAGCCGGATCTATAAGTGTGCCAGACTGCTGGTCCTCTGCCAATATTGGCGCGCCTATTTCGTGCTGTTCATTGCCAGAACGTCTTTCGACGACGATCGGCCACTTCGGGAGCACAAAAGTTTCTGGGTTTTTAAAGTCATGGCAGCGGGTCCAGCTAGCATCATTTGGAAACTGCCTGGATAATGGGGTAGCAACTTCGGCCAACGGTCCTTCAAAATGCAACAAGGTAGGTTTAAGTTCCCCCTCTGCAGGCAGAAAAATGGCAAGCCAACCTGATCGTGGGCCAAGACCCGACCATAGATCTTGTGGCAGCGCAGCGAGGTCTATTTGACCCACGAAAACAAGCTTCTTGCCGTCTTGTTCGGGCCAAGGCATTTTTTCTGGGAGTGCGGTTTTACCGCCAAACCAACCTGCAGAGGGCCCAGCTCCAATCGGGATTTGCGGTTTGAGCACAGCGATTGGCCGCGTTTCAGCGCGCGCAGTTTCCTTCATTCGTTCTGTTTTTTCTTGATGGTCAATAAAATTCTTTAAGAAAGTCTTTGCGTTACCATCTGACTTCTTCTTGCTCCTGCGACCAAACATGAGAAACTCTCCACGCGCTTACAAACACCCAATACACGCAGGGGTTTAGAATTCACAACTTAAGTTGCGGTTAATTTGGCTCGGTTTGTGAAAAGTATTATCGCCAACTCAATCCTATTCTCTGTTATAAGAACTCGTTGGCTTTAACGTTGCCAATAGCGATATGAGGCACTATTGGGTCCAAGGTAAAATTCCATTTGCAGACATTCCTGCTACACGCAGCATTCGCCACAATGGGCACTTTTTGTGAGTTCGCTGCACCCAGTACGAACGGTAAATCTGCGCTAAACCAGCACCTCGCCTTCAATCCCCATCGCGCACCTGTGTGCCCACCCCCCCCCATCACCTCCCAAAGAGAAGACCGGCGGCGATGCTCCACATGATCAGGGCGACGAGCCCGTCAAGGACCCGCCAGGAGGTTGGCTTGGCAAAGACCGGGCGCAGGATCTGGGCGCCATAGCCCAGCGAGAAAAAGAAGACGAAGGACGCCGATGCCGCTCCCATGCCGAAGCTCCAGGCCATGGGGTCATATTGGCTGGAGACCGTTCCCAGCAGCACAACCGTATCGAGATAGACATGCGGGTTCAGCCATGTCAGGGCAAGACAGGTTAGAATCGTCGGCCAAAGGGGACTGTCAGCTTGATCAACGGGATTGAGCCCTTCCGCCTGCCCGCGAAAGGCAGAGCGCATGCTGATTGCGCCATAGATCAGCAAAAATAATGCCCCGGAATAGCGCATGGCCTGATCAAGCCAGGGCACCATCGCAATGATCTGCGCAAAGCCCACGACCCCTGCTGTGATTAGAAGCGCATCGGATATGGCACAGGTCAGCACCAGCGGCAAAACATGTTGGCCGCGAATGCCCTGACGCAACACAAAGGCATTCTGCGATCCTATTGCCATGATCAAACCAAAGCTGAGCAAAAATCCGGAAATGAAGGCCTGCATCATGGTGCTATCCTCAAGAAGTCTGTGTGTTTTCCTTTGCTATCAGGATGAGATGAGTTAGAGTAACTAATGTTGCTAATGATAAATTAGAAATTCTAATCTCATGTTTGATTATGACCTGTTGGAAGCCCTCGCCAGCGTTGTTCGCACCGGCTCTTTTGATCGGGCGGCCAAACAGCTCCATGTCACCCCTTCCGCCATTTCCCAACGGGTGAAGCTATTGGAGGAGCGCGTCGGAACGGTGCTGGTCGTGCGGGGTCAACCCTGCGAAGCGACTGAGGCCGGATTGCGCCTCTGTCAACATCTCGAACAGGTCGCCCTTATGGAAGGCAATGTGCGCGATGCTCTGCCTGGCAGTGCCGACGGAATGGGCCATGCGGTCCCAGTTCGCATAGCGATCAATGCGGACAGTCTGGACACATGGTTTGTCAACGCCATAGCGGAGCTGCCCGATGTCTTGTTCGATGTCGTGGTGGATGATCAGGACCACAGCGATGAGTGGCTGAGGCGCGGAGAAGTGGCCGGTGCCGTCACCAGCCGCAGCCAGTCAATTCAGGGCTGCGACAGCAAGCTGATCGGCAACTTGCGCTATCAGGCCACGGCCAGCCCTGTCTTCATCGAGAAATTCTTCCCCGATGGTCAGGTGACGCTTGATGCTTTGAAACAAGCGCCCTGCATGATCTTTGATCGCAAGGACCAGCTGCAATATCGCTGGATGAAACAGGTCTTTGGTCAGGATTTCTCTCCCCCATCCCATTGGTTGCCATCCACCAATGCCTTTGTGAAAGGAGCCCTTGCCGGGATCGGATGGGGCATGAACCCGGAGCTTCTGGTGGCCGACCATATCGCCAGCGGACGGCTGGCACCGCTGGTGCCCGGGACACCATTTGATGTGCCGCTCTATTGGCAAGCCAACCGTGTCGCCGGAGCATCAATCGCCAAGGTCAGCGAAGCCGTGCTGAAAGCAGGCCGCGCCGCCCTTCGCGCAACCACAGAGTGATCAGCGATGAGAGATCCAGACACTTAGTGCCCGAACACCTTGTCTGATAAGTCAAAAAATCTTGATATACAGGAGATAGAGCGCAACCGACCAAAACCCCGCCTTGATAATAAATTTCGTCGCAGGGTGCACTTCCTGCTTTGAAGTTGCATTTTCGCTGGCGGGAGCTTTTGTTTGAACGACATGCCATTGATCTGTGGTTCGATATTTTTTTTGATCCTTGCTGACAAAGTCCGCATCACGCACGTCTTCGGCATCATCTAGCAGCTCAAGATGCGTGAATGTGATTTGCTCGATCTCGATGGTTTTCGAAATTGCGTCGGCAATAGGTGTGCCTGGTTCAAATTTTTTCTTTTCTGGGGCAGAAAAGGGCGCACACTTTATTCTGGCAACAACGAAAGGGCGAAGAGCCAAGCCCAAAACCCCGCGAAATTGCTCTGTTTCTTCGTGTTGCGGCAATACACCCAGAAGAGCATCATATATACTGGGTTGAAGAAACAGTTCCGCACGAAAGCCGTTATTTCCACTCCCGTACCGAATATATGTATCTTCGGTTTCATATTCTTCCAGAACCAGCTTGGCAGGCAAAGAATTATAGGAAAGCCTTTCCACGGAGACAGATGATTGAAGACCCTGCAGCCATGCCTCTTGATCGCTTAGAAAATCTGACAAATCAGAAAAGAAACCGATCCCGAGCCGAAAATGGTCAACACTAATATGATTGCCATCGGCTGTTGCCTGCATTGCGAGGTAAAATTCCGGGCCGTTTGAAGCAGGAGAAAGCGGCTCATGTGAGATTGTAACTGGAATTTCAGGGCGCTGCTGAAGAAGTTCTCGATGCTTCTCCATTGCACGTTTCAGCGGCAAATCAGCAGCCTCAAGTTCTTTGTTAAGCCGGGTCAAATCCAGAGGATGATCCAGTCCTTTTCGTCTCAAACGCTTTTTGGATCTGAGATGAACCTTTTCGCGTCTAGCTACGTTCTGCTTAACAAGGCGCTCTGCTTCCTTACTTTCGAAAAATTCTTCCAACTCCGGGTGAACGGCTTTCAGCAACTTCTTTCTTGTCGAGATTTTGTCTGCTCTATCGGTTGAGCGTGCATCACTCATTGTCGGACTATCCTGTTCGCACTGAGGACGATTTCATCGCCCATACCAGCTTTGTCCATTGGCTTTGCAAGAAGGATTTTTATATCGAAAAATCTCACTAGCAACACGATAAGAGCATCTTATAAAATCTCTAATATAAGTTGAATAAAACCACTCAATCCGCGATCAAAACAGCTGATGGAAGAGATTGCTGCGATCAGAAAGAAAGACCGCTTTCAAGAAGTGCGCAACATCGACCCCACCCATCCAGCCTAACACCAGAGAGAGATCCAAACCCTGTAAATCCAGGCCAAATCAGCACAAAATCTGGACTTCGCCTTCAATCTCCATGGCAAAGCCAAGAGGCAATGCAGAGACCCCGATGGCAGAGCGGGCATGACGACCCACGTCCGGTCCAAACACATCGATCACAAGATCGCTGAAGCCATTCACCACCAGATGCTGCTCATTATAGCCGGGGGCCGAGGCAACCATGCCAAAAACACGGCTCCAACCGACAATGCGGGACAGCTCTCCAATCTCTGCCTTGATATTGGCAAGCACCGACAGCCCAATCATTCGGGCATCGGCATAAGCTTGCTCGGTGGTGAAATCCGCTCCCACCACACCAAAGGGGCCAGCGATGGTTCCGTTTGGCGCACTTTTGGGGCTGCCGGAGAACAACAATCTGTCTCCACGAACATTGATGAAAGAGAATGGCAGATGCACACCATCCGGTACTTTGGCCGGTGCTGGCAATTCCAAGCCGAGTTCAATGAGTCTTTCTTCTGGAGTGGTCATTTCGAAATTCCTAAAACAGACATATTTAAAGACTTTAGCAAAAGACATATCCGATTCTTGGATCCTCGTCCGCTTCAGCTACTCGGCAGGTCCTTGCGCGTCAGCTTGGGGCCAAACATTGTTTTCATTGACGATTGCCTTTAGAGAGTTAGACCATCAACTCGAATGAAAGACGCCCCATGGCCAGCAACACCAAACTGCATCCCCGTAGTCACCATATTGAGGGGTATGATTTTGTGCGGCTGGTGGCAGAGACCCCTGAGCTGGAGGCCTTCACGCTTCGCAATCCTGCTGGTCAGACGACGATCAATTTTCAGGATGTCGCAGCCGTCCGCATGCTGAACAGGGCGCTGCTGAAATCCTATTACGGCATCGACTTCTGGGATATCCCCGAGACATATCTATGCCCTGCCATTCCCGGCCGCGCCGATTACATCCACTATCTGGCGGACTTGCTTGCTTGCGATAACAATCAACACATTCCGCACGGACGTCATATCAAGGCGCTGGATATCGGCACCGGTGCCAGTCTGGTCTATCCGCTCATCGGCCAAAGCGAATATGGCTGGCATTTCACCGGCGTCGATATAGACCCGGTCTCCATCAAATCGGCACAACAGATTTGCGAATTCAACAAGCTGAACATCAATCTCAGACGACAAAAGACGGCAGAGAATATCTTCAAAGGCGTGATCAAACCCCGTGATGTCTTTCACATCACCCTATGCAATCCGCCGTTCCATTCTTCCATGCAGCAAGCGAACAAAGGCACCCGGCGCAAGTGGCGCAATCTTGGCAAAGGGCAGTCAAAGAAGCTCAATTTCGGCGGTCAAAATGCCGAGCTTTGGTGTCCGGGCGGCGAGATAAAATTTTTGACGCGCATGATCGAGCAAAGCACGGCATGCGCCGACCAGTGCCTGTGGTTCAGCTCGCTGGTGTCGAAAAAGGACAATCTCAAGCCCCTCTCCAGACTTTTGGCAAAAACCAAAGTGGCCGATTTCAAAATCATCGAAATGGCACAGGGTCAAAAGACAAGCCGTTTCATTGCCTGGACTTACATCAAGAAAAGCCAGCGATCTTCCTATCTGAAAGACGCAAACAAGCCCGCAGAGAGATGAGGCCTATTCTGACACCACCATACCAGGCGGTCATTCCATGCGGCAGGGAAAAGGCAGATGCACGCCCTCTGGCGCTTTGGTCGGTGCTGGCAATTCCAACCCGAGTTCACATAGCCTTTCTTCTGGAGCGGTCATCTCGAAATTCCTAAAACAAACATATATGCTAGGGCATAGGGCAATTCTTTCTGCTCACCACGTCGTAAGAGCTTGAAAATGAACCACATTGTCTTCACTCTTTCTCCTTGTGAGCAGAAAGACTTGCCTCTACCAAATGCACCGCATTTATGAGTCTACGGCCTAATACCAATCAGGATCTCATCAAACAAAACACCTGACGAAAATCCGGATTTTGTTAAGCTGAGACATCAATTTGCTTGGCAATTTGGCTCAGAAAAATCTCATCAAATTGTCTGAGTAAGATAATTTTGGCGTCATCCATTGCCTCTGAAAGCACATCATTTACTGCCAGTTCCACCTTACAATCTGATGAATCATTTCGAAGACCGAAGCAGAATATTTCAGACTGCCCAATTGCTTTGTAGACGTCCAGAAGAGTTATCTTATCCAATGGTTGTTCGAGCTTCCAACCACCTCCAGGCCCTCTATCGGATCGCACAATTCCTGCATCTCTCAGTCCTGCCATCATTCGTCGAAAGACAGCTGGATTTGTATCCATAGTTTTCGCCAAAGTCGTTGATGTCAGGGGGTTTTTTGCATGATCCAAGTGTAGAAGAACGTGCAGGACTCCAGATAATCGCGTGTCTTTGTTCATCCCAACAATTCGATTTCCCAATAGATATTTGACGATACATATCATTATTCGTATCATTTAAAGATACAATAATCAATAATGGAGATTATGAATTGCCAAAAATGGAAGTCAATCCAAGCGCCCTGTCCAAAGCAGGGAATGCAGCAAGTTATGCAGAACGTGTGCAGAGGCAAGTTCCAGGACTGCAAAGCCTGCATCAAATGGTCGGTGTCCTGCTCTCAGAAAGAGTATCCAAAGATGGTCATATTCTTGTTTTGGGTGCGGGCGGAGGAATGGAACTCAAAGCCCTTGCTACACAATATAAAAGTTGGAAATTCACCGGCGTTGACCCATCTATGGACATGTTAAATCAGGCTGCAGTCACGTTGGGTGGAGACTTGGAGCGTGTCACTCTTGTAAACGGTTATATAGATGACGCACCACAGGGTCTATTCGATGGTGCGGTCTGCCTCCTGACCCTGCATTTTCTTCCATTGAAAGAACGCTTACGAACAGTCCGTGAGATTTTTCGCAGACTTGATACAAGATCCCCATTGATTGTAGCCCATCACAGCTTTCCGCTTGAAGGAGGGCAGAAAGATCTGTGGCTTAACCGTTATTCTGAATTCATCAGCGCTTCTGGTGTCGATGTCCATAAATCCAAGAGCAGTATCAAAGCGATGCGCGAAAAACTACCCGTGCTGACACCAACAGAAGATGAGAACATTCTAGAAGATGCTGGCTTTGGGAACATCCAGTTATTTTATACCGCATTCACATTTAAGGGTTGGGTAGCCTACAAAGACAATGCCATATAGCATCCGGGCGTAAACGAACTGCGGCCCTACTCCGTCCCGCGCAGACGATCAGCCAGCTCGAAGATCTGATCGCGAAGCGCCAGGAGATCGACCGCATCATCCTCTGCCTTGCGGATCACGCAAATCCCGATATCATGGGCTTTCTCCTCGAGCTGTCTTCCCTTGTCTGTCAGGGAGACAATCACGACGCGCTCATCATCCTTGTCGCGATTGCGCATTACAAAATCAGCCGCTTCCATGCGTTTGAGAAGCGGCGTCAGGGTATTGCTTTCCAGCACCAGAGATTTGCCCAATTCGCCCACACTCAGCGCATCCCTTTCCCAAAGAGCCAGCATCACCAGATATTGAGGATAGGTCAGGCCCAGCTCGGCCAATAGGGGCCGATAGAGCTGGCCCATGGCATTGTTGGCCGAATAGAGGGCAAAACAAAGCTGCTGGCTGAGGGGAAGAGTGCGTTTTGTCATGCTTCTCTTTTATATCGGACACGATTTGATCGCAAGCCTTGACATTTTGAAAGGCATCAATATATCGTTCACGATATAATCGCCACCGATAAAAGGAAAAGTGATGTCTGTTTCTCCAATCTATACCGCACATGGATCAGCCACTGGCGGCCGCGATGGTCAAGGCTCAGTCACCGGCACCGATCTGGTTCTGGATCTCGCCCCGCCAACCGAGATGGGTGGCGATGGCAACGGTTATAACCCCGAGCAGCTTTTCGCGGTGGGCTATTCCGCTTGCTATATCGGGGCGATGAAGTTCGCCACCACTCAGGATGACAGCCTGCCAAAGGTCCCCGATGATGTGAATGTGGCCGCCGAAGTCGGCATCGGTCCACGGGATGCCGGTGGCTTTGGCCTGACCGTTCTGCTGAAAGTGTCCCTACCCGGCGTGGAGGCTGGTGCAGCCGAGCGTCTGACCGAAGCCGCCCATCACATCTGCCCCTATTCCAACTCCGTGCGCGGCAATGTCAATGTGAAAACCGAGCTGGTTTAGAGCGTGTTCCTGAAAAGTTGTAGACTTTTCAGATAAGAACTCGCTTAAAACAATGAGCCTGTTCGGCGAAAAATTGTAGACTTTTCAGATAAGAAAGCGCTTCAAGACATAGACCTGGAAATACGGACACCCCTCACCACCCGGTGCCAGGGGTGTTTGTCTGTTCGCATACCCCAAAAAACCGATGCCACAAAGAACAGAAAGCCTGATCCAGGCCAATATCCATTCCCGACCGAACGATCAACGGATAGTTTTAGCCATCTCCACGAATTGAGCAATAATCAATTCATCAATGGAAATATTGAATGGAATAAATATTTTGACATAAATGATCAAAACTTAAAATTATATAATTAATACATTGTTATATTAGATCAATATATAATTTTTAAACTATAAAAGACAGAGAAAACCAAAAATAACTGAAGACTTCAATATATATATTGATTGATCGTGACCAAAATTCGGATCTGATCTATCAGACGAACGGAATATGGGGGATGCAACATGGCTGGATCAGCTGAAAATGAAGGCAAAACCTTAAAAAAAGCTGCTGAGTCGTCTATGGATCAGGCAATAGCCCATCGCTTCAGACCACATGTTCTTGGCCTTATCACGACCTTTCTGGGTCTTTTCATCATATTCGGCCTCGTCGGAAAATTGCAGCATGATGATCGCCTCAGAATTGCCTCGGAGCTGGAGCGCGAGGCAGCGGTGCTTGCCTCGGTCATCAAGGTAGATCTGTCGACACGTGTTAAAAGCCTGCAACGGATGGCAGATCGCTGGAAGGCGAGTACCGGCACACCCAGAAATGAATTTCTGTCAGATGCCCAAGCCTATATTCAGGACCAGCCCGGCTATCAGGCACTGGAATGGGTGGACACCAACTATATTGCCCGTTGGGTCGCACCACTAAAAGGCAATGAGGCAGCGCTGAATCTCGATCTCGGCAAGGAACCAAGAAGAAAAAGGGCGCTGGAAAAAGCCAAAATCAAAGAAGGTCCTACCCTCTCCCAGCCCATTGATCTGGTTCAGGGCGGCAAGGGCATGCTGGTTTATCTGCCGCTTCTGCGCGACAATCAGTTTGACGGATTCATTCTGGCTGTCTTCAAGATCGAAACCTGGCTCAACACGCTTTACTCAAAGGCGCATTTTGAGAATGCGGCAATCACGATGGGCGGATGGAAACCCGAGGACAGCCTGCTGGTTGATCTTGTCACAAGGGTAAATCTTTCTGTTCATATGGACAATATGCTGATCCATGAATCAAGGGTCGCCGAAGATGCCATCAGCCTTCCCGGAGCCAAAATCAAATTTGCTTATGCCAATCAGGCCTTCAGTGTACATGCAGTTCCAACCGAGGCCTTCATCAAGGCGCATTCTTCACAACTCACCCAGTGGGTAGCCGTTCTTGGCCTGATCTTCTCGACGGCATTTGGTTTTATCATCTATCAGCTTTTCGTCGCGCGCGAACAGCGCGGGGTTGCTGATCATGCCCGCAAAGACCTGAACGCCACCCAGCAGCATCTGCTGGCCTCGGTCAATGCCATGCGCAACGGCATTGCCATCTGGTCATCCGATGACGAACTTATCATGGCCAATTCCGCCTATCTCGACCTTGTTGACCCGATCAAAGACTTCATCAAGCCGGGCCTGTCCCACGACACCCTGCTGGTTCTGTTTCGAGAATATGGCATCTGGGGCAAGGATGAACGCTCGGATGAAGAATTCTACAAGCAACAGCGAGCCTTTCGCCGCAGCGCGTCTTTCACATCGGAAGAGCGCAAGCATGCCGATGGCCGCGAAATCATCATCGAGCGCCATGCCCTTGAAAATAACAGCGTCATCACGGTTCTGATTGATGTCACCGAGCACCGCCAACGCGAGCACAAGCTCCAGTCTGTTCAGAATGAGCTCTCCGCCAATCTGGAAATTCTCAAATCAACCTTCGAAAACTTCCCCGGAGGCATCGGTGTCTATTCGCAAGCTCTGCACCTGACTGCAGCCAATTCTGCCTTCTATGAGACCCTGCATCTATCAGAGGAGGACTTTCCGGTCGGCTCGAACTTCAAGGATATCGTGCGTCATCAGGCCCATCGGGACGAGCAGAACAGAGAGGATATCGACAGCCATATCAGCGACGAAATATCCCGTGTCAGAAAAGGTTGCGAATATCGCAGACGCAATCGCGATATCGACGGCACCGTTCTGGAAATTCATGATTTCCCGATCAAGGGTGGCGGCTTCATCACCACCTATATGGATGTCACCGAGAATGAAAATCTCGTCAGGAAACTGGAGCATATTGCCTATTATGATCAGTTGACAGGCCTGTCCAACCGGGCCAGCTGCCAGCGTGATCTCACCGAGCAGTTTTCCGACAATCCGAAACAGTCCGGCTTTGCCCTCGTACAGATTGATCTGGACAATTTCAAGCGCGTCAATGACACATTGGGCCATGCAGCAGGCGATCATCTGTTGCGCACCCTTGGCAATCGCCTTATTCATCTGTCCAATGATCTGCCCGGCTTCAAACCCTATCGTTGGGGCGGCGATGAATTTCTGGCCATTGTCGCAGGATATGACAGCGATGGCCTTGACGATATCTGCGCAGAAATCACCGACATCATCTCCATTCCGGTCAAATATGAGAGTTCCACGCTCAATCCTACCGTGAGCCTGGGCATTGCCCGCTATCCGGAAGATGCCGACAGCCTTGATGCATTGATGATTTTCTCCGATCTCGCGCTCTACAAAACCAAGGAACTGGGTCGCGATGGCTATCAATTCTTCACCAGCGAGATGAAGGACAAGATTGATATGGAGGCCCGGATCGAGACAGATCTGCGTGTCGGGATCGAGGCAGATCAGCTGGAGCTGTATTATCAGCCGCAGATCGATCTCTCCGACGGCTCCATTTCCGGCTTCGAGGCATTGGTACGATGGAACCATCCGGAACAAGGTCTGGTCTCACCGGCATATTTCATTCCCATTGCCGAGAATACGGGCCTTGGTCCTGCACTCAGTCGCTGTGTTCTGGATCAGGCCATGACCACCGCTAAAGATTGGTCGAACAAAGGCGTGGATTTTGGACGGATCGCCATCAATCTGTCCCCACAGCATCTCAAACGCGGCAATTTCCTGGATGATTTCTCCGCTGCCATGCAAAAGCATCAGGTCAGTCCGAACCATCTGACTGTAGAGGTGCTGGAATCCTATCTGTTCGATGATCCCAATTCGGACATTGCCAATATCCTGACCCTGCTGCGCGAGCGTGGCATTCTGGTAGAGCTCGACGATTTCGGCACCGGTTATGCTTCCCTGTCGCATCTATCGTCCCTGCCGGTCAATGGCCTGAAGATCGATCAATCCTTCATCCGCGAAATCAATGAGGACATCAAACAAAGCGGCATCGTCTCATCACTCATTTCGATGACCAATCTGATGGGAATGCATGTGGTCTGCGAAGGGGTGGAAACCCGCGAACAATTCACGATCCTGCGGCAATTCAGCAATTGCTCTGCCCAAGGCTATTTCATTCAAAGGCCCATGGACAAACAAAAAACGGAAAGCTGGATCGAACACTGGCATCCCGCTCGATTCCTGGCCGAAATCGACAAAATTCAACCGCTCTTCGGCGCAGCATAGAAATTGCACCACACAGTCGGCCACCTGAAACCAGGCAGCCGACCGGGAAAACGGATCCCCGGAATTGCAAATCCATGATCCGGATTGCTTTCAAAGAGTGAATTTGGCCCTATGTCTTTGAAAGAGAAGCTGCTTCCAACACATGCGGTTTGTCATAGGCAGCCAATTCCAGCTCATTTTCGGATTTGGCGATCAGAACGGTACAAGCAGCATCGCCGGTAACATTGAGCGATGTACGCGCCATATCAAGAATACGGTCAATACCCGCAATGATCGCGACACCTTCCAGCGGCAAACCAACCGAAGACAACACAAGCGATAACATGACAAGGCCTGCACCGGGAACTCCGGCAGTACCGATGGAAGCAAGGGTGGCGGTCAGAATGATGGTCACATATTCCGACATGCCCAAATCGACACCAAAAGCCTGTGCCACGAACAAAGCTGCAACCCCTTGATACATGGCAGTGCCATCCATATTGATGGTTGCTCCAAGAGGAAGCGTGAAGCTCGCAACAGAGCGGTTCACACCCAGATTCTTTTGCACCGCAGTCATGGTCACCGGCAAGGTACCCGAGGACGAGGTGCTGGTGAAAGCAACGATCTGAGGCTCAACGATGCCTTGAAAGAAGCGCACGGGGTTCAGACGTCCAAGAGCAGTTATCAGGCCACCATAAACAAAGATGGCATGCAGAACGCAGCCGATATAAAGAGCGGCGATAACGGTTCCCAATGGCAAAAGCAGATCCAGACCATATGTGCCTGCAACCCATGCCATCAACGCAAAGACACCATAGGGAGCAAATGAAATGACGATTTCCGTCAGTTTCAGAACAACGGAATTCAGGGATTCAAAGAAATCTCTGACCGGTTTTCCGACCTCCCCGACCAGATTGATCGAAAGACCAAACAGGATGGCGAAGAAAATGATCTGCAACACCTTGCCATCGGCAGCTGCCGCAATGGGATTTTTAGGAACGATTGCAACCAATTGATCCAGGAATGACGGTGCGGCTTTCGCCTCCATGGCAACGGCAGTACCCAGATCAATTCCGACACCAGGCTGAAACAGGGTGCCCAGAACCAAGCCGATGGTGATGGCAAAAGCAGTCGTAAGCAGATAGAAAACAATCGCCTTCAAACCGATCCGTCCCATCCGGGCAATATCGCCGATTGACGCCATGCCACAGACCAGAGAAACAAAAATCAAGGGCACAATCAGCATCTTGATCAGCGAAAGGAACACCGTTCCTATATATTTGATGGTTCCGGCAATCGCCGCATTACCGGTCATGTTCAGCACACAGCCAACCACAATTCCAAGAACCAGCCCGACCACGATCTGCTTCCAAAGCAGCATATTCCGCCACGGGGCAAAAAGCCCTGTCTTTTGTTTCACATTACCCATTTCTCTCTCCCTGTTTTTTATGCAGCAAATGTGGTGAAGCTGCATGAAATTGCGCCACGTTAACACCAAGCCGCGTTTCAAAGCCGTGCAAACTGCGAAATGGCGTTGCAAATTTTGCAAGCCACTGTGATCACTCGAAAATTTAGTGATGAAAAGGTACGCTCATGACCTCAATCATGAACCAAGCCGCACACACCGGCGCGCCAGCGCATCGGTCGGATCAACCGGCACCACACCCAGACAGTCCGGACCATCAGCGACGATGAGCGGAAGCTCGGTACAGCCAAGAATGATCGTTTCGGCACCTTTCTCAATCAAGTGCACAAAGGCCTGCATGATCTGCTCCTTGCAAAGCCCGTCCGTATATCCGGCTTTCACGCCCTGTGGCCCATAGATGGATTCCATCACCTTGGCCTGAAAAGGTCCATCCGGAATGACCGCTTCCAGTCCGACCTCCTCCAGGGCATTCTGATACAAGCCGCTGTGAATGGTCCCGTTTGTCGCAAGAATACCCACACGACGCGCCTCGGGCAGCTTCTGTGCGATATACTCCGTTGTGGTCGAAAGAATGCTGACAATCGGAATATTCAGATGCCGCTGCATCCAGTTCACATAGGCATGTGCCGTATTGCACGGTATCGCAATCACATCGGCACCACCGCGTTCCAGCTTCTTGCAGGTTGAATAAAGGGCAATGGTCGGATCCGTTCCGTCATGGATCAGATTTTCTGTTCGGTCCGGTATCTGGGGATTCTGTTCAACCAATATCTTGATATGATCCTGATCCCGAGAAACAGGCGTCGCCCCAACCAGCTTCGCCATGAAATCCACGGTGGCAGCAGGCCCCACGCCGCCAACCACCCCCACCTTGAAACGCCGCCTGCGCTCGACATCACTGACCTTGAGCGCATGACGCGCATAGAGGGTTGCCGTATTGATGGCAATCATGCCCTCGGGGAACGAGAGCAGATCGAACAACAAGGGCATCTCGCTCAGACCAGGGACAAAAACCTCCGCACCTTGCGCTGCAAGATCCGCAAGCGCCTGCTCGATCGGCACAAGAATATCCGGCCCCTTGTTGCCGGACTTGAAGCTGTTTGGCCCATAAATCGCATTCATGACCGCCAGCTCCATCTTCTCTGACGGATAAACCACCGCTACATCCTGACCAAACAACCGCTCAAAAAGGCCACTATTCCGCACAAAGGGCGTCGTCAGAACACCGATTTTCGACGGTTTTTCAGCAAGGGCATCAATGGCATCCCCGATCGCATCAGTCATGCTGATCAGGATCAGATCAAGCTCGTCCTCCAACTCCTGCAAAAAGCAATGGGTGATGAAACAAGGCAGGAGCGCCGCATCACATCCCTCCCGCTCCATTCGCGACAAGGTATCGAAAACATGAAGCTTTCGATGGACGGGATTGTAGCTTTCCATCATCGGGATGACAGGTTCACGCAGTGGCTTCTGCTCGAAGACCAGCTCTCGATGATCCCCTTCCGATCTGACCGGGGTTGTCTCCACTATTCGGTGCAGCAAATCAGCGCCCGCGAGCGCCCCCAGCCCACCGACAATACCCAGCCGAAGAGGCTTGCCGGGGATCATGCCACCCCTCCTGTATGGCCAAAGGTCAAATGCTCCAAAGAGACTTTGGCCTGATCATCCGATAGCGCAGGTTCCACAGCATTGTGCAGGCTCAGCCCATTGATCTGGGCATATTTTGCCAGCTTGGTCGCAGCCTCATATCCAATCACCGGAGCCAGCTCCGTTACCTTCACAAGACTGTTTTCAAGCAGGGCCCGACAGCGTTCTTCATCGGCAACAATATCTTTCACACAGCGTTCCGACAGAACCGTCATGGCATTGGTCAGAGAGCCCATGGTCTCCAGAACCTTGTGAATGATCACTGGCTCCATCGCATTGAGCTGAAGCTGGCCCGCTTCCGCAGCCATGGTGACGATCAGATCATTGCCGATCGCCTGATAACATACCTGATTGACCACTTCCGGAATGACCGGGTTCACTTTTCCAGGCATGATGGACGAACCGGCCTGCACAGGCGGCAGCAGAATTTCGCCAATCCCGGCTCTTGGTCCGGACGACATCAGACGAATATCATTGCAAATCTTGGAAAGCTTGATACCGATCCGCTTCAATGTTCCGGAAAACATCACAAACGCTCCAAGATCGGAAGAGGCTTCAATGAGATCAGCGGCAGGAACCAGAGGCTGGCCGGTAATCTCGCACAGATGGGCAATTGCCGTTTCACCAAACCGTTCTGGAGCATTGATGCCGGTGCCGATGGCGGTCCCCCCCAGATTGACCTCCATCAGCAAGCGGGACAGATCATCCAAACGCTCGCAATCTTCATCAATCGTGGTTCCAAATCCCCTGAATTCCGCTCCAAGCGACATGGGAACAGCATCTTGCAGCTGCGTCCGCCCGACCTTCATGACCGGGTCGAAGACCTCAGCTCTTTCATGAAAAGCTCTGCTCAGAGTGCGCATCGCATCCCGGAGCGGATTGATACGGGCCAGAACCGCAAGCCTGATTGCAGTCGGATAGACATCATTGGTCGATTGGGATCGATTGACATCATCATTGGGATGCAGCTGACCATAGTCTCCAATATCGGCTCCCAAGGCTCTCAATCCGAGATTGGCAATCACCTCGTTGGCATTCATGTTGGTCGAGGTTCCAGCCCCCCCTTGCATGACATCAACAACAAAATGTTCATGATGATGACCATCAAGAATTTCGTCGCAAACCTTCGCAATGACTTCGGTTTTGCGAGCTGATAACCGTCCAAGATCCCTGTTCGTCAGAGCACATGCCTTCTTGACGGCGGCCAGTGCCACGATCAGCTCCGGATAATGGCTGATCGATACACCCGTGATCGGAAAATTTTCCAGCGCACGCTGTGTCTGGCTTCCCCACACAGCATCAGGAGCTATCTCAATGGTTCCAAGACCATCTGTTTCCATTCTCATTGCAGTCATCGTGATTTCCGTCACCAGCCTCGACAGCCAGACAGAACATGCTGGCCGAGTTTGTGTTCGCTCATGAGCCCAAACGCTAACCCCACATGTTTCACAACACCATCACATCTCGCGCATGGGCATTGCATATTTTGCAATGGACAGGAAATCATGAGATGAATAAAGGCAAGGCGCACCAGCTAAAACGGAGACATATGATGGAGATTGAATGGTTGGAAGATTTTCTGGCTCTGTCATCGGCGGGTGTTTTTGCCCGCGCAGCAGATGCGCGAAACATCAGCCAGTCCGCATTCACACGGCGGATAAAAAACCTCGAATATTGGGTTGGAACCCCCCTGTTCAACAGAAATGTTCACCCGGTAGAACTTACATCAGCGGGTGTGGCCTTCAAGCAGACGGCCATTGATACGATCAACGCCTTGAAACTGACCAGAAACGATATCAGAAATTCCACACGGCGCGAGGCAGAAAGGCTTGATTTCGTTGCCCTTCACGCCCTGGCAATTTCATTTTTTCCCTTTTGGCTGAAGCATATGATTGGCCATTTGGGACCGATCAAATCGCGGCTGATTGCCGAAAATTTCTCCGGTTGCGCAGAAACCATTCTCAATGGCAACGCAGATTTCATGCTGTGTTATTCTCACCCCTCTGTCCCAACCATATCAGATCAGGAGCGATATCCTTCAACCACAATCGCACGGGACAGGATCATCGCAGTAAGCGCTACAGAAACCCACGGCAAAGCCAGATATGATTTCGATACGGAAAACCAGACCCCATTTCTGTCCTATCCTCCCGATACATTTCTTGGGCAGATATCGCGGGTCTGCATACAACGCGGCAATCTTGAAGACAGGATCACGCCCACTTATGAAAATTCGGTCGCAGAAGCGCTGAAATATGCCTGTCTGGAAGGTCATGGCATCACATTTTTGCCTGAAGGGGTCGTCAAACGGGAGCTTGCAGAGGGCATATTGATCAAGGTAAGTCAGCCAGCCTATGAGACACAGATCGATGTCAAACTATACCGCTCCATCGAACGGGCCAGACCGGAACTGGAGCGCTTTTGGCGATTGGCACAAAAATAAACCCACCCCCAACCAAACAGACAAATGACTTATGGTGCGATCTCCTGACCGTCCCAGGCGAAACATCTGCCGCTTTGATCGGAGGAAAGACTCAGCAACACGTCCAGCATTTTGACCGCCGAATGATCAGCCGTGAAAAGCTGCCCTGCTGGCAGATTGCTCTGGAAGGGCTGGGACAAGGCGCTATCCACGGTGCCCGGATGCATGCCGACAATAACCGCCTGCTTGTTGCGTCGCCCCACCTCAATAGCGGCATTCCTGATGATCATGTTCAGCGCGGATTTGGACGCCCGATAAGAATACCAGCCCCCCAGACGATTATCCGATATGCTGCCCACCCGTGCAGACAAAGCGGCAAAAACGGACCGCTCCTTGCGATTGAGTTTTGGCAAAAAATGCTTCATCAGCAACGCAGGCAGAATTGTATTGACGAAAAAGAGCCGTTGAAGCTTTTCAGCCGATAGATCGCGCAAGGCTTTTTCCGGCTGGACCTCCCGATCATGCAACATGCCGATGGCAACGAAGACCAGATCAAGGGGCATATCTTTGCTCGCCATCTCAGCCGCAGCAGCAATCCCATCCTCACTTTCCATATCAAGGGAATGACCGACGATGCCACCGCCAGACTGCGCGCAGCCCGAGCGAGAAAAAGCATGCAGCACCGCATCCGGATAGACATGCGCCAATTGCCTGACCATCGCCGACCCGATGGCCCCGGAACTTCCAATCACTGCGATATTCCTGATCATCCTGCCTCCAATCAGCTGTGCAGGGCATGATCTGCCCTTCTGTATGATGCGTATTTATAATTGATACGTACAGGCAAACAACCAGATCACATCGAGCCTTTTCATGACCACATTGCGACTGATTTTAGGAGATCAATTGAGCCCGTCCATATCGGCACTCGAGGAATGCGACCCAGCCAAGGATGTCATCCTGATGTGTGAGGTTTGGGATGAAGCGACCTATGTGAAACATCACAAGAAGAAGATCGCCTTTCTCTTCTCGGCCATGCGCCATTTTGCCAGGGACCTGACCGAGAACGGCTATCAGCTGGACTATGTAAAGCTGGATGATCCGGAGAATTCAGGCTCGCTACAAGCTGAGGTCAGCCGTGCCCTGAAGCGTCATGCAATAGAGCGCATCGTCGTAACCTTTCCCGGCGAGTATCGTTTGCTGGAAGAATTTCTACGCTGGGAAAGCCTCTTCAATCTGCCTGTTGAGATCCGCCCGGATACGCGCTTTCTTTGCTCGCCTGATGGCTTTGCCAATTGGGCCAGGGGCCGCAAGCAATTGCGCATGGAATATTTCTATCGCGAGATGCGAAAGCATTATTCCGTGCTAATTGAAGGCGATCAACCAGTTGGTGGGCAATGGAATTATGATGCAGAAAACAGAAAGCCGCCATCAAGCGGGCTGAGCATTCCAGATCCTGCCAGCTTCGCCCCCGATGACATCACAAAAGAGGTGCTGAAGCTGGTGGCCGAACGCTTTGCCGATCACTTTGGTGATCTGGAGCCTTTTGCCTTTGCCGTCACCCGCGAAGACGCACTGAGAGTGCTGGGCCGTTTCATCGCCCAGCGCCTGCCCCATTTTGGTGATTATCAGGATGCCATGATTGAGGGAGAACCATGGATGTTCCATTCCCATATCAGCTTCTATCTCAATTCCGGCTTGTTACACCCCATGGAATGCATCAAAGCGGCCGAACGCGCTTGGCATGAAGGTCGCGCGCCGCTGAATGCCGTGGAAGGGTTCACCCGCCAGATCCTTGGTTGGCGAGAATATATACGCGGCATCTATTGGCTGAAAATGCCCGATTATGGGCAAACCAATTTCCTTGAGGCCAAGCACGATCTGCCTGCTTTTTACTGGACTGCAAACACCCAGATGAATTGCCTGCGCCAATGTGTGCTGGAAACCAGGGCCAATGCCTATGCCCATCACATTCAGCGGCTGATGGTTCTGGGCAATTTCGCCCTTCTGGCCGGGATCGAGCCCAAGCAGGTCAATGAATGGTTCCTGATCGTCTATGCCGACGCCTATGAATGGGTCGAACTGCCAAATGTCTCGGGCATGATCCTCTATGCCGATGGTGGTCTTTTGGCCAGCAAGCCCTATGCAGCAGGCGGAGCTTACATCAACAAGATGTCCAACTATTGCAAATCCTGCCGCTTCAAGGTGAGCAAGAAAAACGGCGCTGATGCGTGCCCGTTCAATTATCTCTATTGGGATTTCCTCGCCCGCAATCGCGACAAACTGCAAGACAACCCGCGCATCGCCATGATGTATAGAAGCTATGACCGCATGAGCGAACAAAAACATCAGGCCATAGCGGATGATGCGAGACGTTTCTTCAAAACACTATGATAGCTATACTCCCACGAAGCAACGTTGCAATTTCCTTGAGTACCAGACCTCACTACACTAGGTTCAAGTGGAGTATTTGGGGCGTTGGAACAGACAGGGCAGCGTGAGATGATAATCAAAAAACTGTTTGGACTAATGTCATCAAAGTCCAAACAGGAAACAAAAGAAGAAACAAGACAGCGCCAAAACAACTATATCAAAGCTCAGCACCGCACATGGCAATTGGCTTGGCATGATCTCTTCAATCAGGATCCCGGTCAGGCCAGCGCGGACAATGCGGCAAAAGACAGCCAGATCCCGGACGATCCCAATTGTGACTACAGGTTGATCTTCGGCTTTTGCGAAATCACAAAAGGCACCCGTGCTGCTTGTCTATCCCTGTTGCCACATGGTGATGAATTGACCAAACGGTTCGAGCAATTTTACAACACGCAAAACACCCCCATTCCACCAGCCAAAGCCATGGATTTGGCCGGAAAACTGACCGAAACCATAAATAACTGCCATATCAATTTCGAAGCAGACTGGAACAACATAATCATCGCTGAGATGAACGACAAAACAGCCCTTGACGCACTCGAAATCGAACATGATCTTCATGAGTTGTTTGAAGGATCTTTACTCGAACCACATCCTGAAGAAAAACTCGAAATGCTTGCTGCAGATCTGTTTCTGACAGAGCCATTTTACGTAGCGGCGGGCAATTATTATCAAGCCGGTCGCTGGATCACTGGCCTCTATCATGAACCTGCTCGAGATAAATGTCTCGCCATCGTCTATGCGCTCTGGCTGGGCGGATGGGATCTCTCGGTCGGTCGCAAAGGCATTGCCCTTATCCCGCTTCGCTAGATCAAAAATCTGGTAGATTTGGCGCCAAAATGGCCAAGCCATTGTTTCCAAGAATATTCTTGTCCGAAAACCGCACACACTTTTCAGAAATATGCTCTAGATGTGATAGGAGCCCCTCTGGCAAGATGGAAAGACACCATCATGCCAGAGGGAGACACTCATTTTCTTCTTCTACCCCGATTTTGATCAGGCCAGTTCATCCTGAATGACCACTGTCTGGTCATTGAAGGTCACTTCTTCAAAGCCATAGAGGAAATCGACTTTGTTCGTGGTCTGATTATAAACCGCGACGCCATTGCCATCTTCCGTTCGGGCAAAGTTCCAGTCCGATGAGGTGCCGTCAATCACGAAGACATCCTTGCCATCCGTGCCACTGACATATTCGAGCTCATCGGGATTATCCGTCACGATGGTCCGCCCCACATTGCTGGCGGTCAGATCGATTTCCGTATCATTGAAACGCAAGATTTCGAAGTCATAGACAATATCAAAGCCTGCATCATTCCAGATCAGAATACCTGCTCCATCATCTGATTTTGCCCAATTGTAATCCTTGGACGCCCCATCAATGACAAAGACGTCATTGCCGGCAGTGCCACCAATATATTCCTCGATGCCAGCTTCATCCTTCACCTTCATGGCTTCAGACCCGTCACCGGTCAGCTTCACACTCTTGTCGGTAAACTGGATAGTCTCGAAATCATAAAGGATGTCAAAGCCCTGATCATTCCAGATCATGGTGCCTTGGCCATCATCACTCGGCCCCCATTGATAATCGGTGGATTTGCCATTGATGATGAAGGTATCTGTCCCGACCGTACCGGAAACATACTGCTCCTCACCAGCAATATCTGTGACATTGATCTGACCGACCTTGTCACCTGTTAGATCCACGCTCTTGTCAGAGAACTGAATGGCCTCGAAATCATAAAGAATATCAAAGCCATTGTTGTTCCAGACCAGCATGCCCTCACCATCATCGGACGGTGCCCAATTATAGTCCGAAGACTTGCCATTGATGACAAAGGTATCCTTATACTCGGTTCCACCAAGATATTGTGTCTCGGCAGGATCATCCTGTACGGTAATGCCCTTGGCCGTCACAGTCACCGTCACCGTTGCCGTGGTGGTCTTCTTGCCGTCACTCAGCACATAGGTGAAGCTATCCTCACCGACAAATCCGGAATTTGGCGTATAGACAATCTTGTCATCAGATGTGTCATTGGCTGTTCCGTTATTGTCGATCCTGACACTGCCATTGGCCGGGTTGGTCACGGACGCTATGGACAATATATCTCCATCCGGATCCGAGTCATTGGCCAGAACATCAAGAGTGAGCGCATCATCCATCTTGGTGCTGCCACTATCATCCTGAGCAACCGGGGCCTTGTTTGCATTGGCCTCCGCGTCGGGGATCAGCCTCACATTGTCCAGATCAATATCGTAATTCGCGCCAGACCCCGATGTCGTATCCGAAAATTTGATGGTGGTGCTGTCACTGGTAGCCGTAAAAGTGAACGTGAAATATTTCTTGTCGGCACTTGTGAAAGGCCCGCTTATTGTTTGCACAAAATCAGCACCACCCGCTCCAAGAGCCTCGATCTTGAGTTTCGCGGCAACACTGTCCAATCCCTTGGCCTGACCCACATCAAATGTCAGGATATAGGTCTTGCCTGTTTCGGTTTTGACGGTCTGGCTGATGGAACTTCCACCATATTGATTGCTCCAACCGCCAAGGGCAACGGATGCCTCCCCATCAGATGCCCGGGCAGGATCAATATGACGCCCTGTCGGGCCTTCAATTGTCCAGCCATGAGGGGCTTTGTTCAGCCCCGACGGCCCCATCTCGAAAGAACCATTGAGAAGCAGATTGTCAACAGCGCCATCAAACGTCATCTGTTTGCGGTTGAAACCGGGACCAGACCAGTCAAGGTCCAGCCTGCCAGGGCCGCCGCCTTCAAAATAGCGCACTTCAATCTTGTGAAGACCGGCATCCAGATTCAGCGTGACGGTTTTCTGTGTCGGAGCTTGCATGCCATCATTATCAATGACCAGCTTGCCATCGATATAGAGTCTGGCTCCATCATCGCTGGTAAAATAGAAGGTATGTGAGCCATCCCGGGCGACATCGAAATCACCCGTGGCCCGCATGGCGAAATCATCTTTCGGACCGCCGGTATAATAGGCCTCGCTACCGCTATAATCGAGCTTGTCCAGCTGTTCGACATGCGCCGGATTGGCATTTTCAAAATCAATCTGGTCCAGACTGGTGACATTGGCCGGGATGCTGAAAAATTCAGCGCGCAGATCCCCTGTGCCGTCAAACAAAGGCTGGGTCGGCTCCACCGAGACCATCGGCGCAACAGATGGAACGCCAGCCTTGTTCCAGGCAAACAGCATCCAGCTACCGGCGGAAACCTCATTGGCATTTTCCGGCAGGGTCACTTCAATAGTGTTATTGGGGCCGAGCTTGAAGTCCAGCTTTACCATTCTGGCTTCCATATTGAAGGAATGGGTCGCAGCACCGGATTTCACAAAGGTCAACTTGGCGATATCGGCGGCATTGTCAGCTGTGATCGTGAATGTCTGGCCCGGCTTCAGGCTGTCAGGAACACCGGAAATGACCGGACGATCTGCCAGTGTACCATCTTCATTATACAGATAAGGCGGGCGATAGATCTGGCTGTCGAGATAATTGTTTTCTGCAGATCCGGCAGCGCCACCACCAAGGGAAAGCACCGTGCCATCATTCAGCAGAACCGTCGCGGAATGATAGAGGCGCGGCTGGTCTTCATCGGCACCATAGGTGATCGTGCCGGTCTCCGGATCCCAGATGGCAGCGGTTTTATCCGCGCCGGATTCCTTGTTGCCCACCGATGTACCGCCATTGACCAGAACGGTTCCGTCGGCCAGCACGGTCAGATCAGACCAGTTACGGTCCTGGCTGAGCGCACCGGATTTCTCAAAAACAGGTGTCGGACCATTGATATCCATGGTCCACAGATCACCATTGGACGCCATGACCAGCAGCTTTCCGGCTTCATACATGATGGCCGGAGCATCCCAGGAAAAAGCAAAGGGAAGCGTACCAATCTCGGTCAGGCTGCCATTGCCGGACGGGTCCAGCGACATGACTTCGATCTTGTTGTCATTGCCCTTCGATGTGGCAAAATAGATGACCTGCCCGTCCTTGTTCAGAAAAGCACGAGGATAGAGAGAGGCCGCCCCCAGATCCGTGTCAGTCGCCCCATCCAGCTTGCGCCAGCCTTCACCGGGCGTGAAGATTTCCGGGGTAGAAACACCGCGGCCATTTTCATCGGTGCCACCCAGAATGACAATTTGCCCGGTTGGCAGCGACACCATGGACGGATACCAGCGGGCAAAATGCATGTCCCCGACCGCTGATGCCTCCAGAGAAAGATCACTGCTGTCAAATTCATTGACATCACTGACGCCCTTGTTCGTCCCACCGAGCGGACGGCGGTCCCCACCACCAATCAGGATCTTGTCCGTTCCAGGAAGAATGATCGCCGCAGAGCAGAAAATATCCGTCGGCGTGGTATTGGCCAGCGTCTGATGGGTGCCGGTCACAGGGTCATAAACATCATAGATGAATTGCCCGCCCTGCATGCCACGGCTGTCAGTGCCAAATGTCAGCACCTTGCCATCCTGTGTCACAATGGCATGAAGACCAATCAACGGCCATGCTTTCAGATCGTCCCAACTTCCCTTGGTATTTCCCGTCATTCCAATTCTCCCCCATAGAGCGCGTTAGAAAGGCCCGGAGGATCTGAAGACATCTCCCGGCACAAGTCATTCGCTCAATGGCAGCAATGGCCATGCCAGATTGATGGCCGAACGAGGAAACCTCATGGCAGAGTTAAAGAAGGGTAAAGGCTAAAAACACCTGGGTGAAAATTGAATGAGAACAGAGGAGCCTATGGCAAAATGGATCAAACAAGATCCGATATACTTGCAAAAATCAAAGCAGCTTCAGGCAAGAAATCTTGGCTGTTCCGCCGTCTCGAACTGGATCAACAACACTCGGATGCGTCATCTTGGCACGGCCCAGATCAGAATCTTCAGCATCGGCAGGATCAGATGTGATACGACCATTCGCGAATTCATCAACCGATATTAGGTCAGGGCACCATTACAGGCGAGCATGAATAATATCGCCTGCTTGCTCCTGATCACAGATTTGAACGAAAGCCAGAACATCCTCGAATGATTCATCAGGATGTGACGTAGTACACATGAACCGATCCTCCTTGCTTCCGTCCCCAACGATGATTTCATCGACAATGTCTTCAATCCGCCTGCTATCAGGGCCAAAGATCGCCAATAGCGAAACCTTCTCTGCCAAACACTGTTCGACAAAAGCATCCAGACGGCTCTCATCCATGATCGGACAATAAAGAATATATTTAGGAGCACCATTCATACGAGAAATGATATCATCGTAAAATCAAACCAGACAAGCTGAAATCAACAATTTGGAAATTGGGAAATCGCTTACAATTGGTGACCTTGTAAGAATAGCAAACTAAACTACAACCATGAAAATTCTCACGCTCCCCGGACTGGATGGCACTGGCGCATTGTTAGCTGAGTTTCAGGCAGAGCTTGGCCAGAAACATGAGGTGTCTGTGCTGTCTTACCCCGCAGACCTCACCCGCTATTCCGATCTGACAGATTGGATAGCAGAGCGCCTGCCAGAAGAAGAGTTCGTGCTGATTGCCGAGTCTTTTTCCGGACCGCTGGCCGCCATGATTGCTGCAGGAAAGCCCGCTCACTTGAAGGGTGTGATCTTTGTTGCCACCTTTGCCAAATCCCCTCGCCCAGCCCCTGCCTTTCTCGCTCATCTGCTTTGCGTCATGCCAACTCGATCAAGACTTCTATCAAAGTACGCGCAACCGCTTTTAATGGGACCATGGGCAAGCAAAACCTTTACCGCGCTCTTCTGCGATACTATGGAAAAAGTTCCACCGGCTACATTGTCCAAACGCTTGCATGAAGTCCTGCAGGTCAATGTCACCAAGCAATTGCATGAGATCAACGTCCCGATGCTTTATCTGCAAGCCAGCAATGACTGGCTGGTGCCCAAAAGAATGGCCAAAGGCTTCGCCCAAGCCTCTTGCTCAATCCAAAACATCAAAGGGCCGCACTTCCTCCTCCAGGCCAACCCCAAAGATGCCTCACAGGTGATTGAGGATTTCATCGCCGAATTATCAAAATCGGAATAAACGAGCCAATCTGAGACGCTTCACATCCCAGTCATCCAGTTCACACTGTCCGCAAAGCATTGCTTTGCTTCATACCGGGTGTGGGGCCAGTCGCTGCCCCAGAGCAGGTGCTCGGGGCCGAGATGTTCAGCCAGATGGGTGAAGACGGGTTTGATCTGCTCTGCGGCTTGCGCAACCGAGAGATCAGGAAAGACACGATAAGGTGCGGAGCATTTGACGAATAACTGCTCGGCTGGTGCGTAGGTCATCGCCGCCATCCCGTCACAAGACAGAGGGTTGCTTGCATCTGGCAGGCCAAAATGATCGACCACCACCTGCTGGCTCCAGGATAGCAATTGTGACAAAGGCTTTGCCAGACGCGGGCCTTCACAATGCAGCTCCACATGCCAGCCAAGCTGATCAGCCAAACGGACCAGACTTTCCCAATCTGATAAATCAGCGACCTCAGTATCGCTTTTGCCAACCACATTCAGGCGCAAACCAATAACCCCACGTGCAGAAAAGTCTTCCAACGCGGCCCGATCAAGGCTTTTATCCTGCGGGTCCAGCACCACGACAGCGCGGAAAGTCAGACCATCCTTGCCGTCCATCTGCACCATTTGATCCAGCATATAGCTGTTGTCAGCACCCAGAAAACTGGGCTGCACCAGAATGGCCCCATCCAGATCATGCTCTTGCAGATGTTGGCAATAAGTCTTTGGTTCTGCGTGATAATCAGGCGTATAGCGGCGCGGGCTCGCCATGGGTAGATCAGAGCGAAAGATATGCGCGTGCCCGTCAAATCGGCCAGCCAATCCGCCCATGAGAGCATTGGCGCCTGACAAATTCGACAGCCATTCCGCCGCACGTCCCTGATCCATATTGATGCCCCTTCAAAATGACCGGTCAATTTTCCGGCTTGACTTATCTACTTCTATATAGAACTATAGATGCAACAGAAAGGCAAGCACGAACATGACTGCTCAAGAATTATCTGGTGATCAAAGACTTCCCATCTATCAGCGTCTGGCAGATGTCTTGCGTCGCGACGTGACCGAAGGCCGCCTGCGCCCCGGCGACCGCGTGCCATCAGACAATGAATTGTCCCAGACCTATCAACTGGCCCCCGGCACCGTGCGCAAGGCACTGGATCTGCTGGTCAGTGAGGAATTGTTCGAGCGCTTTCATGGCCGCGGCACCTTTGTCCGCCGCCCCAGCTTTGACAGCTCGCTCTTTCGCTTCTTTCGCTTCCGCTCATCGGACGGCACCAGCGCCGTGCCAGAAGGCCGCATTCTGCGCCGGGTGACGGAAAATGTCCCCTCTTACATTGCCCGTCAACTGAAAATCGAGGAAGGCGCTTCTGCCATTTCCATGAGCCGTCTGCGTTTGATCGATGATGTGCCGATCATTGCCGAGGAAATCTGGCTACCGCTTGATCGCTTTGAAGCCTTTCTGGACATCCCGACCGGGGAAGTTGGCAATCTGCTTTACCCCGTCTATGACGAGGCCTGCGGCCAGTTGATCGCAAAGGCCGAAGAAACCCTTACTGCCGAAGCCGCCAGCGAACAGACCGCGCGCCTTTTGCGGATCGAGACCGGAACACCGGTCATGATGATCGACCGTCTGGCCAAAGGCTATGACGGAACCCCCATGGAATGGCGTCGCTCTCGGGGACGAGCTGACCTCTTCCACTATCACACCGAAATTCGCTGAGTTCCAAAATGTCAAAGTCCTGAGCCAAGCCCTCTCCCCCACCCAAACCGCCCACGAGGGTACCATTTCGGGTGGTTTGGGAGGGGGAGAGGGCAGGAAATGCGGCTCCAAACAAAGACTCATTAAAATCCGGGAGGAAATTATGAAATTCGTCAAATCTCTGGGCCTCGGCTTGCTCGCCGCGGTCCTGTCGTCCAGTGCTGCCTTCGCCAAACCGATTGAAGTGCGCATTGCCAGCCATGTGTCATCCTTTTCGCCCCTGCATGCACAGTCCGAACTGTTCGCAGCCGAGGTCGAAAAACGCCTGCCCGGTCAGTTTGAATTCAAACTGTTCCCCGGTGGTCAGCTGGGCAAGGAAAAGGACCTGATGACCAATGTTCAGGCCGGTTCCCTTGAAATGATCAATGTGGCATCGGGCGTGATGAAACTGGACAAGAAGCTTGGCGTTTTCGATTTGCCTTGGCTCTTTTCTGATCGCGACCATGTCAAACGTGCCATGAAAGCCGGACTGGAAGACGCCATCCGCACCCGCATCGAAGAGGTTGGCTCGGTCAAAGTGATCGGCGTGTATGAAAATGGCTTCCGTCATGTCATCAATACCGAGCGCGCCATCGGCGAACCTTTCGATCTGGAAGGCCTGAAGATCCGCATTTCCGGCGGCAAATTCCGTCAGGGCGTTTTCCAGCAGATGGGCGCAACCCCGCAGAAAGTCTCCTGGGGTGAAACCTTCACTGCACTGCAAGCCGGTGTCGTGGATGGCGCAGAAGCCGCAACCTATGGCTTTTACGAGCAAAAGCATTTCGAGGTCGCCAAGCATCTCTCCCTCACCGGCCATGTCTATACGCCATCCTTCCTGCTGGCTTCGACCGACTTCTTCGACAGCCTGACCGATGAGCAGAAGAAGGTCTTCACTGAAGTTGGCAAGGAAATCACCGACGCGGCTTACGACGCTTCCGCCAGTCTGGAAGCCAAATATTTCGAAGAAATGAAAGGCAAGCTGAAGATCAATGACGTTGATCTGGATGCTTTCAAGAAGGCCACAGCCAAGAGCTATGACACCTATGTCAAAAGCCAGGGTGATGATTATCTGACCATCATCCGCAACGCGGCCAAATAATCATGCTGCGTCTTCTGGACAAGATCGTTGAGGCTATGGCGGTGTTCACCTTCGCCATTTCCTCGGCCTTCGTTTTTCTCAATGTGGTCAATCGCTATCTGGTGCTTGGCCTGATGCGCGATTGGGCCAAGGCCAATGAAGCCATGCGCCCGTTCTATTTCTGGGTGCGCGATCTGCTGGGCAATATCGTGGTCACAGCCGATGAAGTGCCCGGTCTGTTGCTGGTCTGGGTTGCCTTTCTCGGGGCCTATCTGACCATGCGCCGCGAAGGGCATATCGCCTTTGAACTGCTCGAGGAAAGCCTGCCGAAAGTCTGGCGCAAGATCCTGCGCGGCATAAACACCGCTCTCATTTGCGGCTTTCTGGTGCTGCTCTTCTGGCAATCCATCCGCATGATCCGCGTCGCTGGCGCAACAGAGATCGAGACTGCGGAAATTGCCCAAGGCTGGTTCATGCTCATCATGCCCCTTGCCGCTGTTCTATTGTTCATCGCCACCATCCAGCGGTTTCTGAGCCAAACCATGCAGGATAACGAAAGAAGCTGACCATGGCCTGGATTGTTGTTCTTCTTCTCCTGATGCTGATCCTGATTGGCACCCCCATCGGCTTTGCCCTGATGATCTCGGCCGCCATTGCCATGGCCATTTCCGATATCGATCTCATCATGGCTCCCATTCAGATGTTTTCCGGCGCAAACAAGGTGGTGCTGCTCGCCATTCCGCTCTTCATCTTCATGGGCGAATTGATGGGCGCCACCTCCATTTCCGAGCGCATCATCTCGCTGGCCCGCGCCCTTGTCGGCTGGATGCGCGGCGGCCTTGCCCATGTCAATGTGGTGACCTCCATGTTCATGGCCGAGATGTCCGGCTCTGCTGTCGCCGATGCTGCCGTCATGAGCAAAATCTTCGTGCCATCCATGGAAAAGCAGGGTTACCCGAAAAGCTTTGCCGCTGCGGTCACAGCCACCAGTGCAACGCTTGGCATCATCATTCCGCCCTCCATTCCCATGGTGCTGTATGGCGTCACCACCAATACTTCCATCAAGGATCTGTTCGTGGCGGGTATCATTCCAGGTTTGTTGCTAGGCGGGGCTTTCATGGTCACGTCCTACATCTTCGCACGCAAGGAAGGCCATCCGGTGGATGAACGCTTTGAGATGAAGCGCCTGAACAAAGCCTTCATCGGCGCGTTGGTGCCTTTGCTCATTCCTGTGCTGGTGGTTGGTGGTCTGATTGGCGGCTTTGTCACCCCAACCGAGGCTGCAACCCTTGGTGTGGTCGCAGCCCTTCTTTATGGCTGGCCCATTCGCAGGGATCTCAATCTCAAAGCCGTCTATGAGCTTGGCTCCATCACCGTGCGCCAGACATCGGTGGTCATGATGATCATTGCAGGTTCTGCAGTGCTGGGGCAATTCCTCGCCAATGAGCAGATCCCGCAGCAGATTGCCTCCGGCCTTGGTGGACTGACCGAGAGCTTCGTGCTGCGCATGTTGCTGATCAATGTCTTCCTGCTGTTTTTGGGGATGTTCCTGCATGCCTCTGCCGCCATCATCGTGGTGGTGCCGATGCTTTTGCCATTGGCGCAGGAAATGGGCATCGATCCGGTGCATTTTGGCGTGATTGTCTGCCTCAATCTCGGCATTGGCCAGCAGACCCCACCCGTCGCCTCAGTTCTATTGACCGTTTGCTCGGTCACCGGCCTGAAGGTCGAAAATGTCATGGGCTATTGCAAATGGTTCATCCTGGCCATGTTCGTGACCTTGATGATCGTCGCCTTCATCCCGCAAACAGCCACATGGCTAGGCGGTTGATCAAAAGCTGCCATCCGGGGGAGATCTCCGGATGGCAGGCTGCAGGATTGATAATCGATCCTGGAAGGGTCAATCATCATCCGGGCGCAGAATGAAAACGGCACAAGGAGCACGACGCGACACACGCGAGGCCGTTGAGCCAAGAAAATAGTCCTTCACGCCCGGCTTGTGCGATCCGACAACAATCAGATCGATTTGGTTTTGCCGGGCAAATTCCGCAATCTGCACACCCGGCTTCCCTGACACTGTTTGAGTGGAGACATCTTTCGCACCATCTGCGGCAGCCTCCAGCTTCTCCTTGATCCGTGACGTGAGATGATTTTCCGAGCCACTATCGACAAACTCGGCCACAAAACCCGGAATCTCTTCAAGCACGGTGAGAAGAGTGATCTTGCCCCCTTCTGCAAGCAGGCGGCGCGCAACTGCAATCTTGCTGGAAACGATGCCTTCATGATCCAGAGCGACGGGAATTAGAATATGTTTATACATGATCTGCTCCATACATGTTCAATCAATTGACGGTTGAATAGTCCAAAACACCAAGGGCAATGCCGACAAGCACCGCCAGAAAAGCCGTTTCCGCAACCAGCAGGGCGACAGCTGGAAAGCCCACATTCATCACTTCTTTCGGCATGGTTTTAAGCCCCACCGAAGCGATGGAGGTCAGCAGCAACCAACGCGAGGCTTGCGAGGCTGCTTCAACAACATTCTCAGGCACCCATCCCGCAGTCCGCAAAGCAGCCAGCACAATGAAACCGAGCACGAAAACCGGCACCAGAGGAGGCCGCTTGCCATCCACCTCGCTGGTTTTTGACAAGGACCGGATCACAAGCGCCGCAATCACGACGATGGGAGCCAGCATCACCACTCTGAGAAGCTTGACCAGGGTCGCCACATTCCCCGTTTCCTCGGACACCGAAAATCCTGCTCCGACCACTTGAGCCACATCATGCACAGTGGCACCAATGAAAATCCCGGTCACACGGTCGTCGAATCCGAGCACGGCACCAAGAATTGGATAAACAATCATGGCAAGGGTCGAGAGCAAGGTTACACCCACCACGGTGAAGATGAGATGCTCTTCCGAACGTTCGTCTTTTGGCAGGATGGCCGCAATCGCCATGGCAGCAGACGCCCCGCAGATGGCAACCGCTCCGGAGGAAAGAAACGCAAATCGATAACTGAACCCGAAAAAGCGCGAAATCACCAGACCGAAAGTGATGGTCGCGATGACGCCCAAAACCACAAGCAACACAACCTGCCAGCCAAGCAGGATAAGCAGATCTGCACTGATCCGCACACCAAGCAGAGCAACTCCGAGCCGCAGCAATGGCCTGGACCCAAACTCTATACCGGCCTTGCCCGGCCCTTCACGTCCGAGAAAATTAAGCGAAATACCAAAGAGCAATGCCAGCAGCATCGCTGGTGCACCGTAATGTTCGGCGATGAACTGACTGGCAAGGGCAATGATGCCTGCAATCAACAGTCCGGGCATCAAGGGTGTCACACGATCAAACAGAGCGCTGTGATAAGCGGCTTTTTCCATATTGTCCTCTGAATTAGGCATGACGGCTGGCCAGTTCTTGTGCCAACTCAACATATTGCCGAGGAACAAGGATACCGTTCTCCTCGGCCTGCCTGATTGCATCAGCTCGCCGGGTGCCCGGCAGGCGAGCCCCTTCAAGATTGGCAATGACCTGCAAGACAGCTTCCATCCGATCAGCAAAGGCATCCATATCATGAGGACGGATCGCCAGAAGAAATTGCCCCGATCCCGGTGGTGGTCCATCCTGAGTGAAGAAGGATGAAACCTCTGCACTGGAATTGGCACCGGTAAAAACCGATGCAAGAATTTCGACCATCAAGGCCAGCACGGTTCCCTTGGCATCACCCGCTGGCAGCATCGATCCTGACAAGGCAGCTTCAGGGTCGGTTGTGGGATTTCCCTCCCGATCAAGCGCCCAGTCGGAAGGAATGGATTGCCCGGTTTTTCGCGCATGCATGACCTTGCCACGCGCCACACGAGAGAGCGAAAGATCGATCACCAGAGGCGCAGCATCTCGCCTTGGAGCGGCAAAGGCGATCGGGTTTGTTCCAAAAACAGGGGTAGAGGAACCCCATGGCGCAATCGCTGCTGGCGCATTGGCAACCATCAATCCGACAAGGCCTTTCCTCGCCAGCTTTTCCACCTGCACCGATAGCGCACCACAATGGTGAGAATTGGTAATGGACATGGTGGCGGATCCATAGGAATGCGCCACATCCGCCCCACGTGCAATCGCCACATCAAGGGCAGGATAGGCAAAGCCGAAATCCGCATTGATCAACAACGCGGTCTGGCTGGTATTGCGGCACGTGATGTACGCTTTGGCATTGACCTTGCCCGAACGCGCTTGCGCTGCATAATCTTCCAGTCGGGAGAAACCATGCCCGGTCTGTCCCTCGGCTTCAGCCGAGATCAGCGCCAGCGCAACAGAGGCCGCATGCTCTCCAGATATGCCTTGGGCCATCAATGCAGAGGCAACAAGCGCCTTTGCTTCAACCAGTCCTATGCGTTCCATATGGTCCATGGCGATATTCCTTGAAAAAGGGCGATGCACAAGACACCGCCCAATTTTGCATCAAGCACTGCGATAGAGCTTGGTCATGGAGAATTCACGATGGCCCAGAGCCTCAGCGGCGGTGTTGCGGCCATTGGCGGTGCGACGGATCATTTCAATCAGGGCATCACCTGCTTCATCGATTGTCTGCTCACGACGCAGAATGCCGGACACGTCCACATCCACATGCTCGCTCATGGTCCGCACCGTACGTGGATTGGCCGTGATCTTGATCACCGGAACAATCGGGTTACCCACCACATTGCCCTGCCCGGTTGGGAAGGTATGGATCACGGCTCCACCAGCTGCCATCAGGGTGACGCATTCAGCAGCAGCAGAAGAGCTGTCCATGAAATACAGACCATTGCCAGATTCAGGCTGTTCGGCTGGCTCGAGAATATCGATGAATTGTGAGGTCCGACCGATTTTCTCCAGATTACCGAGGGCCTTCTCTTCGATGGTGGTCAAACCGCCTTCGATATTGCCTTTCGTGGGCTGGCTGTCTGACAGATCATCAGTCTGGTGCGCAAAAATCACATCATCCTGATAGGCCTTCCACATCTTGTACCAGCGCTCGCCAACCTCTTCGTTGATTGCACGCTTCTGACAGATATGCTCGGCCCCGGTGATCTCGGAAGTTTCGCCGAAGAAACCGGTAATGCCTTCCGGCAGCAGCTTGTCATACATATTGCCGACAGTCGGGCAGGACCCCAGACCGGTGGTGGTGTCGCTTTCACCACATTTGGTAGAGACCCAAAGCTCATTGATCGAGCATTCTTCGCGCTGCACTTCGGTCGCTTTGTGCACGAAGTCTTTTGCCGCCCAGGAAGCACGACGAATGGTTTCGAAATCACCATTCTGTTCGATTGAGAATTCGGCCACTTCCTTGCCGGTTTTGCGAATGCCATCAGCAATACGCTTGGTCCAACCCGGCTCGATACCGATGACCACAACCGAATGAACATTCGGGTTCGCACCGGTACCGATGATGGTACGGAAATGCAAATCCAGATCTTCACCAAATTGCAGACGGCCATAGGCATGAGGAATTGCCAATGTGCCTTTGACATTATTGGCAACCGCTTCACATGCGGCGTTGGAGATATCGTCAACCGGCAGGATCAGAACGTGGTTGCGCACGCCCACACGACCATTTTCGCGCCGGAAGCCTTGAAAAGTGATATTGGAATATTTCGATGCCATCGGAGCGACTCCTTACCAGCGCTTGGTTTTGCAATTATGGACGTGAACATGCGCGCCCTTGGGAATGTCAGCGATGATTTTTCCGATGTCTTCGCCATATTTGATGGCAGTATCGCCTTCGCTGAAATCTTTCAGCGCAATCTTGTGTCCGATGGGAACATCAGCGCCAGACGTGAGACGGAAAGTCGAATTGTCATGTGTGACACAGACCAGCATGTCGGTGCCGGCGGTCAGACCCTCTACCACGACTACGCCGACATTGTCCGCGTGCTCGTGTACCAAAAGGTGGGGGATTTCAGCCATTGTTCAGTCTCCTTGGATGGCAGGTTTCAAGATGATTTTTGGATTCGGTATCAGTCCGGCCCGAATATCGCGGAAAGCGGTGTTTCCATCGGACAAGGGTCGAATTTCCGTCCAATCGAGTGCACCAAGACGTCCGTCAAACATCGCTTGTGCGGTGTCGCGGAAGTCCTTTGCAGTGTAAGTGTAGGTTCCGATAAAACTGATCTCTTGCAGGGTCATCCGCCGGATATCCAATCCTCCGACATCTTCCCCCAGCCCGATATGAACAATGACGCCACCGGGGCTCGCCAGTTGTGAGGCCATGGCGCGGGTTGCCGCATATCCGACGGCATCAACGACCACCGCGAATAAACCTTCGGCTTCTGCTTTGGCCTCAACGCCACAATGATCATTCAGATAAGCCCTGCGTACATCGTTGGGCTCGATGACCACAATGTCGTCAATTTCCATCGCCTTGAGTGCAAGAGCCGCCGCCAGTCCGATGGCACCACCACCAATGACAACCGCACGACGATCCGCCCAGGGGTGCAAAGCTTCCAGCCCCAGTCGCGCAGCATGCCAACTCACGGCGAGCGGCTCCGCAAGCGCAGCCTTGTCCAAAGAAACCGCATCGGGAACACTGACCAGATTGGTCTCGGGCATGGTAACAAAGTCTGCAAATGCCCCTTCACGCGGTGGCATCGAGATGATCTGTCGAGTCGAGCATAAATTGTCTCGTCCGGCAACACATGCCGGGCAAGTGCCGCAGGTGACCAACGGGTTGATTGTAACCCGCTCCCCATCCCGTGGACCGCCGATGATGACGCCAGCGGCTTCATGCCCCAGAATCAACGGCGCAGGACGGCGGTCATCATGGCCCAGATAGGCGTGCATATCCGATCCGCAAATGCCGCTGCTCTCCACCCGAATGAGAACTTCGCCCACATCAGGAGACGGATTTGGCACATCACGATAGGCGAGCGTCTCAACGCCTGTATAGACAAGTGCTTTCATTTTGCTGTGAAGCCTCCGTCGAGCATCAGGGTCTGGCCGGTCACATATTTCGATGCGTCCGAACACAGAAAGAGAAGCGGACCATCAAGGTCTGCAAGTTCACCATTGCGACCAATGCAGGTCTGTGCCGCATTGCGTGCAGCCCGCTCAGGATCATCAAAGACCTTGGCCGTCAGCTCCGTTCGGAAAAAGCCAGGTGCGATGGCATTGGTCAGAATGCCGGAAGCAGACCAGGCCTCAGCCATGGCACGGGTCATCTGGGTAATGCCCCCTTTGGTCGCGCCATAGGAAATCCCGCCGGGAAATGCCCGATAAGACTGCAGGGATGCAAAATTCACGATGCGTCCCCAGCCCCGTTGACGCATGGCTGGTACCAACCGTTGGCTGAGAAAGAAAGGAGCAGACAGATTGACCGCAAGGGTCGCGTCCCATCCCGCTTCTGTCACATCATCGGCAGCTTCCCGTGTATTCAGACCGGCGGCATGCACCACGATATCTGGAGATCCGAATGGCTCCTTGATCCGCTCGATCAGTGCCGGCAATCCATCACGCTCGGCAACATCCCCACCAACCGCAGCACAGCGACCATCGGTATTGTTGCGCCAGTCCTCCAACGTGGAGGCTCTGCGAGCCACCCCGACAACACTGGCCCCGGCCTGCGCCAGGACAGTGGCCGCATGACGGCCAAGTCCTGAACTGGCACCGGTGACACAGGCGACTTTGCCCTCAACACTGAAAAGATCACCAGGGATCATTGGATCAGGCCTCCCCGGCAAGATCGAAGGTCTCATCAGGGAAATATTTCTGCAGGCGAATATCCGCCGTGCGTGCATGGCCTTCCATGCCTTCCAGACGGGAGATGCGCGCAGTCGCCTCGGCTACCGGGCGCGATGCTTCTCTGGTCGCCTGTTGCCATGTGACAATCTTCATATATTTGTGCACGCTCAACCCGCCGGTATAGCTGGCAGCACCAGATGTCGGCAGCACGTGATTGGTCCCCGATGCCTTGTCACCAAAGGCAACGGTTGTTTCCTCACCCAGGAACAAAGAGCCATAGCAGCTCAGACGGTTCAGCCACCAATCCAGATCTTCAGCCTGAACGGTCAGATGTTCGGGGGCATATTCATCCGAGGTCTGTGCCATTTCCTCACGATCGGAGCAGACGATAACCTCCGCATAATCGCGCCAGGCCGCTGTGGCATTGTCACGGTTCACTTCCGGCAGATCATCGATAAGACCGGGCACCAGACGCATGACTTCTTCGGCCAGTGGCCGGTCATCCGTAACCAGCCAGACCGGAGAATTGTATCCATGCTCGGCCTGCCCCACCAGATCGGCGGCAACAATCATCGGATCAGCGGTTTTGTCTGCCAGAACCAGACTATCGGTCGGACCCGCAATCATGTCGATACCCACACGCCCGAACAGCATGCGCTTGGCCTCGGCCACGAACTGGTTGCCCGGACCAACCAGAATATTGGCCTTTGGCAATCCGAACAATCCATAGGTCATGGCTGCAACGCCCTGAACCCCGCCCATGGCCAGAATCTTGTCTGCACCGCAAATATGAGCCGCATAAATGATGGCCGGAGCAATGCCGACGCCGGGGCGTGGCGGTGAACAGGCAATGATATTCTTGCAGCCTGCCACCTTCGCCGTTGTAACGGTCATGATCGCACTTGCAATATGGCTATATCGTCCACCGGGCACGTAACATCCAGCAGCATCCACCGGTATCGCCTTTTGTCCGGCAACAAATCCGGGAATGACCTCGACCTCGAAATCCTTCACAGTGCCCAGCTGTGCCTCGGCAAATCGCTTCACATTGGCGTGGCTGAACTTGATGTCCCGTTTGAGCTTCTCCGGCACCTTCGCACTGGCCGCCTCAATCGTCTCGGCCGAAAGGATGATTTCTCCCTCATACTTGTCGAACTTGTGGGCGTAATCCAGAGCTACCTTGTCGCCACCGGCCTCAATTTCGTCGAGAATGGTCCTGACGATCTTCTTGGTCTCCGAGGCATCACTCTTGGCTGTAAGGGGGGCTTTTTTGAGATATTCTCTCGACATGATTACATTCCTATTTGTAGATGTCTGGAAGAAGAATGGTAGAAATCGTCGGCACATAGGCGATGAACAGCGTGACGATCAGCATGAAGATGACAAAGGGAATTGCCCGGTAGGCGATCTTGAGGATCGACTCGCCGGTTATTCCGGCTACCACGAACAGATTCAGACCCAGCGGTGGTGTGATGAAACCCACACCCAGAGCGGTGATCATCATGATGCAGAACTGGATCTCGTTCATGCCGATATTGTCGGCCAACGGCTTCAGAATTGGGGCCAGGATCACGATATTCGGAGTGGTTTCCATCACGCAGCCAGCCGCGATCAGAATGCCAACGATCATCATGATCAGGATCAGCGGGTCATCGCTGACAGACGTGGCCGCTGCGACAAAGCCTTGCGGCACACCGATGATAGCCAGCGCTTCAGCCAGAGGGGCAGAGAAGGCGATGATGGGCAGGATCACCCCATTCACCTTGGCCGAGCTCACCAGCATTGCCGGAAAGTCGCTCAAGCTTAGGGTTTTCAGAAGGAACCCCATGATGATGGTGACCACCACAGCCGTGGCACCCGCCTCGGTCGGCGTCAATTTGCCAGAGAAGATGCCGTAGAAGATGATCCCCGGCACAAGGAACGCATACCAACCGGATTTCAGAGTACTGCCCAGCCGCGAGAAATACTCGCCCATGCTGATATTTCCGCCGCTCTCCCAATTATATAGGCGGTTCATGATGATGTTTGTCGCAAGGATTGAGAGCAGAATTGCGACACCTGGTATGAGGGCGGCCAGAAACAAGGTGGATGCCGAAATGCCCAGAACAAGACCGATGATGATATAGGCAATCGAAGGCGGGATCAGGATACCGGTACAGGCACCCGCAGCAACAAGTGCGCAGGCATAGGGACGCGGATAGCCCGATTCCACCAACCGGTCGATGGTCATGCGGCCAACCGCGGCGGCCCCTGCGGCGTCCGAGCCTGAAATTGCAGCAAACATACCGCAAACCAGAACCGTTGCCGAGCCGAAGCCACCCTTGGTGAACTTGGTCAGGGCCTCAGCAACATCGAGGAATTTTCGACTGAGACCGGTGCGCACAAGCGCATCCCCGGTCAGGATGAAAAGCGGCACGGCGGTCAGCGCAAAGAAGTCGATCCCCGAAAACAGCTTCTCTCCCACCAAACCAAGAGGCAGCGCTTCCGACCAGACAAGCATCATGATCGCGGAGGCACCAATGGCGGCCCAGACCGGAACGGCCAATGCGATAAGAACGATAAACAGAATAACGGGGCCATAAAAATCCCAACCAAGGACCACGGCTTGCTCAAGTTGATTCCAAAGCATTGCGTCTACTCCTTAATCGAATAGTTTGTCGCCTTCGTAGACAGGACGACCCGCACGAAGGTCCGCTATGTCGCGGAGGATGGATTGAAAGAGACGCAGCAACACAAGGGCAAAGCCGAAGGGCACGGCCATCAGAAACCAGACGCGACTGATACGCAGTCCGTCAGTCACGGAGCCGAATTTTGCGGAAACCAGAACGGTTTCAAACGAATAGTAAAGCGCGACAATCGACACTGCGACCATCACCAGATCGCCAAACAGATAAATCAGGGCCTTAAGGCGAGGGCTGACATAATGCATGATGACATCGATGCGGATGTGACCCCGCTCGCGCACCGCCGCTGCCGCCCCGATCCAAACCAGATAGATAAACGCGTACCGAACAATCTCCTCTCCCCAGATGGAGGAGTAGGACAGCAACTCACGCCGAAGAACTTCGATGAACATGGTGATTACGAGCACCGTGTAGAACACGAGCAACAACCAACGTTCAGCATTCCGGTTGAGTTCTTCAAGAACCCTTTGCATACAAACCTCCCCTGTACCGGCGATGCAAAGGCATGCGGCAGTCGAGTTTCCATAGTTTGATCAGATGCTTGGGGCGTCGGCTGAAATGCGACGCCCCTTTATCAACCGTGCGTATCAAGCATCGTGGACGTAGTAACGTCCCATTGTGCCTGCGGCTTCTTCCAGTTTGGCAAATACATCCATGGAGCCAGCAAGTTCTTTCTTGAACTCATCCCACTCGGAGCGCTGATAGCCACCTGCGGCCTGCCATTCGCTGAGTTGATCATCGCTGAGGCTGTGGAACTCCACGCCGGCCTTAGCCAATTCCGACATCGCATAGGAACGCGCAGACGGTACTTTTGCAAGATTCTGTGCCGTGGTCATCTCGCCAGCCCATTCGATTCCGGCCTGAACATCCTCAGGCAAGCTGTTGAACCATTCCAGATTCATCGAGAAGACCTGACTGTCCGGTACAGCCTGGGTAAAGGTCACGTGGCTCAGGATATCCTTGAAGCCAAACACATATAATGCACCCACGGAAGGATCGAGAGCATCGGCAACCCCTTGCTTGATTGCCGACGGTGTTTCACCCCAGGCAACAGGTGTCGGGTTCGCACCAACCATGCGATAATATTGCTGCAGCATCTTGGAACCGGGAACGCGGAATTTGACGCCATCCAGATCACCAGGTGTGATGACCTTCTTGCCACCTTTGCGCACAGCAACAACCCGGGGGTCAATGACCACATAAAACAGCGCCTTGAATCCTGAGGCTTCAATTTTTGGATGGACTTCCGACTTCCATGCATCCGATGAGACCAGATTGGTGAAACGCTGATTGGAGCCACAGAAATATGGCATGTTGATCAGATCAACCGCGCTTGCAAATGGTGCAAAGTTGGACAGGGAGTGCTGGGCACACTGGATTGTGCCGGTCTGAACAGCGGTAGCCAGAGCACCACCTGCTCCCAATTGACCACCAGGAGCCAGTTTCACATAGACCTTGCCGTTGGTTGCGTTTTGAATATTCTCTTTCAGATCCAGCTGCATGATTGGATAGCTGCGGGATGCGCCCAATACATAAGCTGTCGCCAAAGTCATGACATGATCTGCAGCCTTTTCGCGGCTTTTCTCTTCTTTGGCAGTTTGTGCGGCCGCCTCTTCCGACCATAATGTTCCTGCAGCACCGGCAACCAGCGCCGCTGTAAAGGCCCCGCTTCCTGTCAATTTCAGAAAGTTGCGGCGTGTTGCCGAAATCACTTCCAGTTTGTCACGATCCATTTTTTCCTCCCTATGGGTCATGTCAGTCATTTCTATTCTTCGAATGTGCCTCCTGCTTCAACATCACGACCACAAAGGCCAGCGATGCGCCAACAAGGACAAGCATCTCTCCCGTTTCACTCAGGAATTGTGCATTCCCGAATGCGCCTGCCAGAACGTTGGCTATAAAAACCAGAAACAGCGCAATGGATGCAGAAATAAACATCGAAGATCCTTTCCTGAAGTCTATTTGCGCAATTGTAAGCGCTTACATTTTGCAGCACTGTAAGCGCTTACAATTTGCAATGCAAGTTTTTTTTGTTATAGCGTTTTTGAAAACATCGAGTCATCCTTGGGAGTTGAGCCCATAATCAGATTCCCCCGCGTCAGGCCATGTGATAAGTAATTATAAATGAAAAAGGCACCAATCTCTTCGTCGAACGGTCATGAAACCGCAGCTTCGCCCACTTTGGAAGATGTGGCAAGGACTGCCGGTGTCTCGACAGCAACCGTTTCACGATGCCTGAACAATCCCTCGGTCGTTTCAGACAAAACCAGAAAGCGCGTGCTTGATGCAGTCAAGTCATTGGGATATGCACCCAATTTCGGAGCTCAAGCCCTCGCTGCAAAGCGCACCAGAACATTTGGCGCAATCGTTCCCACAATGGAAAATGCGATTTTTGCGCGTGGCCTTCAAGCATTTCAGGAAGAACTGCAACGCTGCGGGATCACCTTGCTCGTCTCCAGCTCCTCCTATAGCCCCGAACTGGAAGAAGAGCAGATACGCGGCCTTGTTGCGCGTGGCGCTGATGCTCTGCTTCTCATTGGCTTCGACCGGTCACCGCAAATATATGAATTTCTGGAAAAGCAGCAGGTTCCCTATGTCATTGCCTGGGTTTATGACCCGGATCAACCGATGCTTTCAATCGGGTTTGACAACCGCAGGGCCATGCAATCCCTCGTCACTCAGGTTCTGGAACTGGGGCATCGATCCGTGGCACTCATCACCGCAGAGCGCAATGGCAATGATCGCGCGCAACAGAGATATGAAGGTCTGTTGAATGCCATGAAAGCGCATGGATTGGATCCAAAGACACTTCATGTTATCGAGACGACCTATTCCATTACAAATGGTGCAGAGGCTCTGAAAACCCTGATGCAATCCGATCAAAAGCCAACGGCTGTCATTTGCGGCAACGATGTGCTGGCTGCAGGTGCCATGGTTCAAGCCCGTAAGATGGGCCTTAAAGTCCCTGATGACTTATCAATCACCGGGTTTGATGACATAGAAATAGCAGAAATCGTCACTCCTACGCTCACAACGGTCCATGTTCCCCATCGAAAAATGGGCAAAGGAGCAGCACAGATGCTGGTCGCTCTGAGAAATGGCCAAAATCCGGACCAAAGTATCGAATTGGAAGCCGTAACAATCTTGAGGGAGTCGCTTGGCCCGGTTCCCAAATCCGAAACGTAAGCCGGATGGCAAATACGACATCATGAACCTCAAGCGCGTTTGAGAATCCAATCCAGACCGGACAGATAATCTTTCATGGTCAGCGGATTATCCTTACCGCAAGAAGCCGACAGAACCCAACCGTGAGTATAATCGACAAGCAGAAAGACCAGCACATCATCCTGCTCCCCCAAAGCTTGCGCCTCGGCTCGCAGCATCTGGGTGATGGTGTGCATTTCCTCGCACATCAGCGAAGTATCTTCCAGGACCGCTCGCAGCAAATTGGCGTTGATCACCGCCCGCGCACAATAGGCCTGCAGAATGATCCGTACGCGGTCAGTTGGCTCGCTCGCTTCTGTTCTAACAAGTGTATTCGCAAAAGCCATATCCACCAGGCCAGCCAGTAACTCTTTCCGACTGCCCGCATGATATTTGACCGCCATGGCGGTGACGCCCAAACGCTCGGCCAATAGCCGAAAGGAAATGGCCTCGATGCCATATTCCTGCACCAGCGGCAATGCCGTATGAAGAATGCCTTGCTTGGTCAGGCTTTGCGCCGCTTTGGACGGACGACCGGGAATGATAGATCGGCTCATGATTATCCGGGCTCTTCGGGAAGACGATAAGTCAGGGTGACGAGACCGGAAGAAAACGGCTCGACTTTCTCAAGGCTCAGATCGATATCTCTATCCAGCTCACCGAACATGCGAATGCCATCACCAATCAGGATCGGAACAATCGTAATCTTCATGCTCTTGACGAAATCGAGCGTCAAGAACGAGCGGATGATGGCCCCGCCATCCACATAAACCCGTCCATGGCCAAGCTCGGTCAATCTTGCTATCAGCTCAATCGGGCTTTCCGAAGAAATCTCAACCTTGTCTTTCAAATGCTCGGGAATGTCCGCATCATTCATGGATTGGCTCAGCACAATCACCGGCTTGGTATAGGGCCAGCCAGCAAAACCAAGAATTGTACGAAACGAGCCCGACCCCATCACGATCACATCGACACTCTCCAAAAATGCCTCAAACCCGTGATTTTCCCCCTCTGTTGGCTGCTTGTTCAACCAATCAAGTGTGTGATCTGACCTCGCCACAAAGCCATCCAGAGACATGGCCATCATGATATGTCCGCTTGTCATACCGAACTCCGTATGGCGCGTTTGCTAGAAAGGTTCAGCATTTTTCTAACAAGAACACGCATCAGAAAAGGATAGATTTATACAGTGTATAATAAAATCAAAGATCATTGACAAGACCAAAGAAAATCAGGACTGGCATGCAATTCCATCCCCAGAAGCTGGTTGACATATTATAGCCACAGATCCAAAGTACTTTGCGTTACAAAGTGTTTTGACGCGTTCCTGAAAAATTACAGACTTTTCGGACAAGAACTCGTTTCAAAACAAAATCATTTGAATGAGTGATTGTAATGCATGATTTGAACCAGGCCCTGGCAGACATTGCCGACATACGCAGCCAGATGGCCGCTGGCACAATATTTCAGGGATTTGGGCCAGCCGTCATCGCCATTTCGGGCTTTCTGGCGCTTGGTACCTTATCAGGGCAATTGCTCTGGCCCGAATTATTGGCATCATCAGAGCAGACCATGCTGTTCCTTTGGGTGACGGTGGCCATTCTGTCCTTCCTGATGATTGCCTATGAAACCCGCGCCCGATCTCGGCGCATACATGGCGGCCTAGCGGATGAGATGGTGCAGAATATGCTATTGCAATTCATGCCTATCGGCTTTGCCGGAACCGCCATTGGCGCAGTCATTCTGCTTTTCACACCATCCGATCTCTGGCTGTTGCCTGGCCTGTGGCAAATACTGGTCGCCCTTGGGCTGTTTGCCTCACAAAAGGCTCTGCCACAGCAAATCATGTTTGCCGCAGCCTGGTATTTCCTCGCTGGCGTCGTTGTGCTGATCATCGGAGCCAAAAGCGGCGCCGCAGATTCCCTGATGATGGGTATTCCCTTCATCATCGGCCAGTTTCTGCTTGCAGGGCTTCTTCATTTTGCTCAAGGAACCATCGAGAATGACTGATCAACCAGACGGACCTTATGCCTTTGATGGATTGGACAGGGTCCTGCATGAAAAGGCGCGCCTTGGCTTGCTCACCTCTCTGGTCGCCCACCCCAAGGGACTGGCCTTTGGTGATCTGAAGAAACTATGCGGCCTGACCGATGGTAATCTGTCTCGCCATCTCAAGGTGCTGAGCGAAGCCGATATCGTCAAGATCGAAAAGACCTTCGTCAAGAACCGTCCTCACACCACCTGCCGCTTGACCAACGAGGGCCGACAGCGCTTTCTGGATTATCTGGCGGTGCTGGAACAGGTCGTCAAAAACGCCACCGAATTGATGGAAACAAACCCATCTGACGACATGCCCCAATCTCCTTCTCCCACCCCTGTGCCAAAGCCTGTCTAGAACAGGCTTTCTCCCTTTTTTTACAAGGATACTTTGTAATGCAAAGTAATTTGCAATTAGATGTAAAGCGCTTTGATCCCGAAGCTTTCAGCCCTTCACCAAACTCGAGCAAGGAACCATCCGGTCTGCATGTCGCCCTGATCATGGATGGCAATGGCCGCTGGGCAACCCAGCGTAAAATGCCGCGCCTTTATGGCCACAAGATGGGCGTCGAAGCGGTGCGCAAGGTCATCGAAAAAGCCCCGTCCCTGAAGATTGGCATGCTGACCCTTTATGCGTTTTCCAGCGATAATTGGGCGAGACCGCAAGAAGAAACCGATCATCTCTTCTCACTGCTGGAGCGCTATTTGAAAGCAGAGATTGACACCTTCATCCGGCAGGGCATTCGCCTTGTCTTCATCGGCAGGCGAGATCGCATCCCTCAAAAACTGCGCCGCCAGATCGAGTTGGCCGAACATAGATCCCGCCAGGGCAAGAAGCTGGTCGTTCGCATCGCACTGGATTATTCCGCCCGCCATCAAATCCTCACCGCACTTGCCGCTCAGCCCCACGCCACCGAAGAAAGTCTCTCCCGTGCCTTGAGCGGCATCGATCAGGCCTGGCCGGTAGATCTGCTCATCCGCACATCTGGCGAACAGCGCCTCTCGGACTTCCTTCTCTGGGAATGCGCCTATGCAGAGTTTCTTTTCTCGCCCATTCACTGGCCCGATTTCGACGGACAGGCACTCGCAGACGCCATTGAGACTTTCACCCATCGCGACCGTCGCTTTGGGGCAATCAAGCCCTGAACACCTTCCTTGATTATCTGCAAGATTTTTGAAACATGACTGAAACCACAAGCACTTTGCTCCAGAAACCCTCTCCTTTTCGCCTGATCAGCAATCATCGGCGCTTCACGCACGCCCTATTGCTGGCTCCAATTCTTATTCTGTTATTTGATTGGTTCTTCCATGATCAGGAGATCGGCCTGACTGTTCCTGCGGCCTTTTTTGCGCTCGGCATTGCAGTTCTTCTCACAGGCCGAAACATGCACGGCAATCACAAGATCAACAGCAGCGTAATCATATTCTTTTTGCTGGCACTGCTCCCAGCAATCGAAGATCTGACCCCGCTCTCCTTCCTGCTTGCCATGATCGGGCTGATCATTCTGACCTTTGCCGCCAATCATGCCAGCCGCAAAGATCCTCTTTCATGGCTTGATGCCATCTGGGGCTTTGTCTGGCGGATACCCTTGCGCCTGTTTCAAGATCTGGCCCGCCTGCCGCGTGCCTCTCGCCGCAAGGGCAAAGGCATCAATTTGCGCGGTCTGGAACGGACATGGCTGGTACCAATCCTCTTCACCCTGATCTTTCTGGCCATTTTTCAAAGTGCCAATCCACTGCTGGATCAATGGCTGAAAAGTCTGGACCCGGGACACTGGTTTCAGGTATCCAGCCTCACCCACCTGTTGGTCTGGGGTTTCTATCTGATCCTCATCTGGCCCTTCCTGCACCTGTCCCGCAAGCTCTATCGCCCGGCAACGAGACAGGTAAAATCCCAACCCTCAAAGATCATTGAAATTCTCAAAACTTATAGCCTGAATGACAAATCCACTTTGCTCTCACTGGCGCTGTTCAATCTGCTCTTCATCCTGCAAAATGCCAGTGATATTCACTTGCTGAACAATGGCTATGAATTGCCAGCTGGTTACAGCTTTTCGGAATTTGCCCATCAGGGCGCTTATGCTCTGATCATGGCAACATTGCTGGCTGCCGCTTTCATCCTTGCCTTTGACAGCTCGAAAGCCAGCCCGAAAGACAGCTCAAAGGATAGCCCGGAAGACGGCACTGAAAAGAGCAATGACAAGCCAGTCCTGATCCGGCCTCTGCTCTATCTATGGGTCACACAAACCATGCTGCTTGTCTGTTTCGCCATGTTGCGCCTCAAAATCTATATCGATGCCTATAGCCTGACATATTTGCGCCTCTGGTTGCTTATCTGGATGGCACTGGTGCTAACCGGGCTGGTCCTCATCCTCATCAAGCTCCTACGCAAGCGCTCCGCTCGCTGGCTGATCAATGCCAATATCATCGCCACGCTTGTGATACTCTATGGTGCAAGCCTTACCAATTTCCCGCTTTTCATTGCCAACCATAATATCGAAGCGGCAAAAGCCGACCCCGACAAACATCTCGATGCTCGTTATCTGGTGGAGTTGGGCCCATACGCCTTGCCAGCTCTCAGAAATCTGGAGTCTAATCCCGACTATGCAGACGTCAAAAGACGACTGAACTGGCACGGACAGCATCCCGCCAACCTATCAATCTGGATCAATGGATTCGAGAGAGAGATCAAACGGGAGCAGGCCAATTGGAGACAATGGAATTTCCGCCGCGCCCGCCTGATCTCAGACACTGAATAACACCCCACCAAGTTCCCCGGTTCAGCTCGCTGGTCCGGGTGCCGCACGAGAGCGCTTACCCATTGCGCCGTAAGCAGCCAGTCCCAGCGTGATCATTGCCAATATAGCAGCCCCACTGAAGGTCATGGAAAAGGCATGGGCAACATCTGTTGCCGGGGCTTCTGCTGCATCTCCTGTTCCCAGCATTATGACGAACAGGCTGGACATGGCAGAAGCTCCGGTCATCAGGCCCAGATTGCGCGACAGGCCAAGCAATCCGGACAATCGCCCGCGCTGATCAGAGGGTGCATCCATCAGCACAGATGTGTTATTGGCCGCCAGAAACATCTGAAAGGCCGGGGTCAGCAAGATCAAAGCCATCACATATCCGCCCACGCCAAAGACAAGCGGCAGGAAGGCCAGACAAAGCAGGCCGATCATGGTTTGAAGCAAGCCAAAGATCATCACCCGATCAGCGCCAAAGCGGTCCACCAGCCAGCCAGCCGGAATACCCGCCAAAGCTGCCACTGCGGGCCCGACAGCCAGAACCAAACCAATCAATGCTTCGTTCAACCCCAACGAGAAAGCCAGAAAGAAGGGCCCAACCACCAGCGTCGACATCATGATGGTGCCAACCAACCAATTCATGGCAAAACCGATCCCGGTTGTGCGATCCATCAGCAAGGTCATGGGCACCAAAGGAGATGTGGCTGACCGTTCGATGAAGACAAACAAAGCCAGTGCGCCCAAGGTCAGCAAGACAAGAGCGCCCATATCCAGAGGCAGCACTGCCACACCCCCGCTGGTGGCCAGCGCATAGGCAACAAGCGCAACCACCAGCACGAGAGTCCCCCACAAATCCAGATCTTTCAATGAGCTTTTGTGGCCTTCTTCATCTCTTGCCAAGGCACTGAGAGAGAGAAGGAATGTCAACACAGCAATCCCGGCCAAGAGCCAGAAAGCCATCCGCCAATCCCCCCAGCTGAGCAACAAACCACCAAGTGATGGTCCCAAAGCCGTCCCCACGGCAGAGGTAGTGCCAATCAGTCCCATGGCGGCACCAAGGCGCTCGGCGGGTATACGATCCCGGGCCAAAGACATGGGCAAGGCAATCAAGATAGCCCCACCAAATCCTTGAACGGAGCGACCCAAAATCAGCCAGCCAAGGCTGGGTGCCATGGCACAAAGACCAGAGGCAAGGATGAAGAGAGAAAGCCCCCAGAGAAGCACGCGGCGGCGACCAAACAGATCCCCCAACCGCCCGGCAGAGACGATGGTCACCGTCACCGACATCAAATAGGCAAGCACCACCCATTGCACATCGGACACACTGACCGAGAAGACATTGGAAAGCGCAGGCAACAGAACCGATGCCACCGAAATGCCAAGGGAGGCCGTCAGTGTCGCAGCAGACAGACTGATCAAAATGGGCAAGGGCAATCGGGCTTGCGTAATGTCGCTCGCTATAGGACTCATGGGGAAAATCTCTTGTTTTGAAAACTATCTAGAGATATTCTGCCACTTCAAGTCAACTTTAAGTCAAGAGGATCCTCCCGATCTCATATGCATCATGAGGATTTTTGTGATCTGACGCGGAAATGTGATGCCGAGGATCGCAACATAGGTGGAGCTAAAGCGCGTTCCCGAAAAGTTGCAGACTTTTCGCATAAGAATTCGCTCAAAAAATGAGAACCGGAGGCGAGCATTGACAAAGTCAGAGCGCAAAAAGACCATGATGCAGGGATCGGTGAAATTGCTCGATATCGGTGTGTTATCCAAGGAAAGTGGAATTCCGCCTTCGACCCTGCGCTATTATGAAGAAATCGGATTGATCCAGTCCGTGGGACGCAATGGCCTGCGCCGTCAGTTCGACCAACCGGTCGTCACCAAGCTGGCGCTGATCTCGTTGGGCAAGTTGGCAGGTTTTTCGCTGGAAGATATCAAGGGCATGTTTGCCGACGATGGCACCCCGCAATTGCCTAGAGCCGAACTGCATTTGCGAGCCGATGCGTTGGATCAGCAGATCCGCAGCCTGACCAAACTGCGCGATGCCATCCGCCATGTCGCCGATTGCCCGGCCGACACTCATATGGATTGCCCCAAATTCCAACGCTTAATGGACGTCGCTGCCCGCACCACCAGCATGAAACGGTAGGAAGATCACATCATTGTTGTTCTAAGAGAAGGCTGTGGGGTTGATCCACTGCATACCATGACGAGGCTTCAACTGTTTCTGGATCATCATTCTCTGCCAAGATGAAATGGAACGATGGACTGCGACATCTACCCAGATTGGACAGCCGCAATTTCATTGATTGTTCGCCATATTCAATAGCCAGTTTGTTTTTCAGCTTCAGCCCCGGAAAGCGATGACTCAAACACTCTTCATCTTCAGTTCCCACAGTCACCGAACATCCATTCTCACCCCATTCCAGAGCATCAAGACCTTGCCCTGAGCATGGAGAAGCCAAAGCTTTGGTTTCGATTGAGAGGTCCATCTTCACTTCATCCAAGGCAATCAGACCCTCAACGACCAAAAGAATGGCCGAGCACTTTCTAACGTCATAACCTTCCGGAAGGTTTGGCTCAAACTCAAAGGCCTTGAATGAAATCTGCTCATCAGTAAGATCATGAGCACTAACGGAACCAGTGATACGGGCTACTCCAATACCTGTTTCGACACTCAGGTCTCTTGCAAATTCAGGCATTGTCTACTCCTGCATTCTCTCAGGCAGCTCGAATGGTTCTGGGGCAAAAGGGATCTCACCCGCATTTTTCAAGCGTTTACGGTATTTATCCGCAAAGGCATGGGCATAGACTTCCCGCTCGGATGTGGGTCTGGCGAAATACAAATCCTCAGCAGTATCGTTGTCATACTCGCCATCAATTGCCGAGTTTCCAAAGATGACTTTATAGGAATAATCCGCCCAATGTCCCAACTCGTGCAAGAATGTGCGAAACAGCAAAGTGCTGCGAATGGCATCTTCGGTCAGCTCCGCGCGAAAATCCCGCTTGGTCTCTACAAAGCGATGCCCGTCGTCATTGAGACGATTATACTCATCCCGGTCCTCCAAGCTCATGCGCCTTGGCCAGATGAGACTATCTCCAATCTTTTGCGCTTCCAGCACAATCGCCGAGCCTTTATGTTTGCCAAACTCGGAATAATAGAAGAACCGCCCCCATACAGGATTTTGCTGGCGCTGCTTTCTGGTCGGTTGCCTGAAAACAATGATATCAGGCAGCGGAGGCACATCGATTGCCACCAGTTTCAAGAGCTTGATAACATCAGCCGGAGAGCATCCATAAGAAAAGCCTTCCTTGGGTGTCTCATACAGGATGGTAATATCACAGCCATAAATGATGGCTTCCATCTCATAGGGTCGCTCAAGCAGCTCGTGGAACAATGTGAGCTTGCCGGTTTTGTCGCACCAGCTGGAGGGAATGCGCATATCATTCGACTGGGAATAACCCGAACTCTTTGTGCCAATGCGTCTGTTCCGCCGCTCTGGTCTCCAAAATTTACTCACATTCACACCTTTCTCAATTTTTCTCCACCATAGATTGAGACAAATAAATTAACAAACAAAAATAGAAAAGCCGCCCTAGAAATGAGAGGGGCTTATTCATTTGCAGATCCGAGCTTCGACTGAATCTCTCACTCCCTATCTCGAGCGGCCAAGCAGCCAGATGAAGAAGAGGCCGCCGATGAAGCCGGTGACGATGCCGATGGGCATGTCTTCCGGGGCCATGATGATGCGGGCAACGGTATCGGCCCAGACAAGAAAGATAGCTCCGAACAAAGCAGACAGCGGCAACACCCGGCGATAATCACCGCCCACAATGGCGCGCACGATGTGAGGGACCATCAATCCCACAAAGCCGATCATACCGGAAAATGCCACCATCACGCCGGTGATCAGCGCCCCGACCACAAAGATGATCAGACGGAAGCGCTCCACCTCAATGCCGAGGGTGGTAGCGGTCTCATCGCCAATGGTCATGGCATTGAGCTTAGCTGACTGCATACCCAACCAGATGCCACACAGTATCAGGATGATCAGCGGATAGACCAGATGCGACCATTGCGCCAAACCGAGCCCACCCAGCATCCAGAAGATCACCGTATGGGTGGCCCGTGGATCACCGAGAAAGATCAGGATATTGGCACAGGCCATGATGACAAAGGAGACAGCAACACCGGTGAGAACCAATCGGTCTGCACTGGTGGAGCTGGCAAATTTGGCGATCAGCAATACCAAAAGCGTCGCCAGCAATGCCCCGCCAAAGGCAAGCAAAGGCACGGTCAGAAGCCCTAGAAACAACCCGGTATGAAGCAAAGCCAGGATAGCCCCGAAGGCTCCACCGGATGAGATGCCCAATAGATGCGGATCGGCCAGCGGGTTGCGGGTCACGGCCTGCAAACAGGCACCGACCATCGCAAGTCCGGCCCCGACCATGGCGGCTAGAAGCGCCCGTGGGAAACGAATATCCCAGACAATGGCCTCTCGCCCTTTGGACCAGAATGGCTCAACCAGCTCGGGGAAGGCGCGACCGGCAAGTATGCTCCATACCGTACCAGTGGGGATTGACACGGCCCCGACGCTGATTGAGACCGAAACCGAGGCAATCAACAGCAAACCACCCAGCAACAGGGACAATTTCAGCCGGGACTGGTAAGTCGATTTATGGTGCGGAAAACCCCTCTCAACTGCCTCGGTCATTCCTTAAGCTCCCCGGAAAGCCTTGGCCAATTTCTTGATGGCCTTGATGTTGCGAGGGCCGGGCGTTGCTTCCACATAATCCAGAACAACAAAGCGATCATTCTTCACCGCATCGAGATTGGCAAAGGCAGGATTGTTCATCATATAGGCGCGCTTTTCTTCGGCGGTGACCTTGCCGTAATTGACGATGACGATCATTTCCGGGTTGGCCTCGACAACCTTTTCCCAGCCGACCTTGGTCCAGCTCTTCTCCACATCATCCATGACATTGCGGCCACCTGCGGCCTCGATCATGGCTGTCGGCATGGCGTATTTGCCTGCAGTGAATGGCGTATCTTCACCACTGTCATAGACAAAGACACGCAATGGGGTGTCAGCGGTTTTCAGCTTGGATTTGAACTCGTCCAATTCAGCCTTGTAGCCATCAACCAGTTTCTGCGCCTTGTCTTCGACATCAAAGATACGGCCCAAATTCAGCAGATCATTATACATATCCTGCATGGAAACCTTGGCTTTCTCGCCAATATGGATGCAGCTTTCGGTCAACTCGTAAACCTTGATGCCAAATGGCTCCAGGGTTTCTGGCGTCACTTCACCGCCAACCTTCATGCCGTAATTCCAGCCAGCAAAATAGAAGTCGGCATCGGCACCGATCAGCACTTCCTTGGTTGGATATTTTGGGGACAGCTCAGGTAGTTCCTTGATGCCTTCACGCATTTCTTCATCCAGTGTTTTCCAGCCGGAAATACCGGTGAAACCAGCCATGCGGTCGCGCAGGCCAAGCACCAGCATCATCTCGGTCAGATTGACATCGTTGGAAATGGCGCGCTGTGGCGGAGTATCAAAGCTCACAGAGCGATCACAGGACTGAACCTTGGTCTCGGCCATGGCCGCACCGGACAGAAGGGTGAGCGCAAGCGCAGTTGTAGCAAGAAGTTTCATGGGGTGTTCCTTTTATAACGTGTTCCCGAAAAGTTGAAGCACTTTTCGGACAAGAATTCGTTTCAAAACAAAGTCTTAATTCGCTCCATACGATCTCCGAGATCGCAAGAAGCGAATTAAGAAGGCAGATGAAAAGTGAAATGAGAACGGTCACTGACGCTCAGATGCTCAAGGCGCGCCGAGACCGAGAAAGAAGAGGAGACATGCTGTTCTGACAGCACCTCAAACGGGTCGCCATAGGCCAGCATTTGCCCGTCCTTCAGCAACAGGACGCTATCGCACACCTCAGCTGCCATATTCAGATCATGCAAACTGGTGACGATGGTCAGATCCAGCTCCCGGATCAGCGAGACAATTTCCAGCTGATGGCGGATATCCAGATGGTTGGTTGGCTCATCCAGTATGAGAAGCTGTGGCCGTTGGGCCAGAGCCCGCGCCACCATCACTCGTTGCCGCTCACCACCAGAAAGCGAGCCGAACAAACGATCCTGAAACCCTTGCAAACCCATCTGCTGCAATGAACCATCAATGATGTCACTGTCCCGCGCACCGGACGAGGCAAAGCCACGCTGATGCGGCGTGCGGCCAAGGGCAACAATCTCACGCACGGTCAGCGCAAAGTCTGTTGGCTGTTCCTGCAACACAGCTGCCACCCGGCGGGCCGCCTGCCTTGGCCGCAGCGACCAAAGATCCTCGCCACCGACATAGATATTGCCGGACAGCGGACGATTATAGCGATAGAGCAAACGCAAAAGGGTGGATTTGCCCGCGCCATTGGCCCCGATAATGCCAAGGGTCTTGCCTGCATCCAACGAGAAAGAAAGCGGATGCAGCACATAGGGAGCGCGTGAGCCGGGAGCCCAGCTCACATTCTCCACCACCAGATCAGAGGAACTCATGCAGCCAATACTCTATTCAGCACATCCTGGGTTTCCAGAGCCAGCATGAAGGCAGGCACTTCCACCGGCCGGGGGGGGCCTTTGGCACTGTTCGGCGAGCCCAGAATTTGCCGGGCCAGACCAAGCAATTCATCCAGATCCTGATCCATGTCGACATCGCCAAAGACAAAGGTCTCGTCCTTGCTGCAATGCCAGCCAATCGTGCAGGGCTGATCGCTGCATCTGATTTCAGCAAAGCCCGAAGTCGAAAAATCATCACCGACAATGGCATGAGCCTTGCCGACCGACTGCGCCAATGTCAGCGCAAAAACATAGCTGGCCTCGCATACCTTACCGGTATGTCGACAGGGAATGGAAGATGAGAATGGGTAAGAAATATGCCGGTCCATAACGCCCTCCGCGCAAATGCGGGGGCGGAAGCAAGACCGATCATGTCAAAGGCACATATATGGGCCAGATTTGGCATCTTCAGGCTCCTTTCCGAGGCACCCCGCCCGGGTTGAGTGAACAAGAAGATGGCAGGTCTCCTGACTTGCGGGTCAACGCTCAACCAGCCTTCCCGGATCTTCACTGACGATTGGGTCAGCATCCAGTGGTCTTCTGGTCTTGCTCTCCGCCTACAGTTGCGGGGGCAGTCACGGAATTGGCGTCTACAGCGCGTCCCCGAAAAGTTGCAGTACTTTTCGGACAAGGCCTCGCGATAGAATAAAATTCAAAGCATTTCTTATGATTCAGCAATCGTCAAAAGTGCTTTGGATCTACACCGCACCGTGTTCCCTTTTCATCCAGAGGCCCGCTTGGCCTCTTAGAACCATCGCCATGAATAATGAGCAGCAAGTTCAGAAATAGCAAGCCCCTCATTTGGCATGAGATGTGGACAGAAGATTTCTCAGAATAAAAGCAATGACATAACAGACAATCCACCAATGATTGAGATCAAGGCAGGTACGGAGAGCAAACCAGCCCACCAAGTGGCAAGACATTTGGCTTTCCTCTATAGTCAAATGAAGCAAAAACAGATCGGGATATATCATGTTGAGGTTCTTTTTATACTTTCTGAGCTTCGTATTTCTCTTCGGGCCCGTCATAATCTGGGCGCTCCTCTCGTCCATGAGCTGTGCCTATGTCACCAGTGCGCAGTCTTGCAGCATCCGCTGGAGCAGCTTTCTGGACCCTGAATTCTATACGCTTTCAATCTGGCCCTGGCTGATCGGTGCCCTTTGCCTCTATTTCGCGATGCGCAAACCCCAAACAGATCCGGCAATAAAAAATCACATGGAATGAATTCGATTGCCCGACTCAAATGTTCTTGTTATGTTTCTCTTAACCGGGGAGAATATTGCAAATGACAAGCGAGCAATTTCAAACACATGTGAAAGAGCAAATCGCCCTTCTGAATGAGGGCAAACCCTTGGAGGCCTTTGATCGATATTTTGCATCAGACGGCATCATGTTTGCCAATGGTCTGGTCTTCGCCACAGGGGCAAAGGCCTGCCGCGAAAAACAGGAACCCTATATCGCATCAGCGCGCTCCATTGACGGAAGGATTCTTGATCTGGTGATCTCGCCGGAGAAAAGCGTCTGTGCCTTTCGCAATCGAACATCCTTCACCACTCATGAGGGCAAGACATTTCGGATCGATGGCGTATGTTGGCAGCGCTGGCAGGATGACAAGATCATCGAAGAGCATTATTTCGAAGGAGAGGAGATGCACAAGATGATCCATAGGGGCATCCTGAAATCACCGCAGAATTTTGTCTGAAACCAGCCCTCCCGCCTGAACGACACAGAGAGCTTTCCTTCCCGGCACTCAAAACCAAAACAGATCAAACTTTGCAAGCAAGGCCGCATCATCACTGCCTTGGGCTTCCCTTACCCTCATGCTGTCAGTCCCCAAAGCAGAGAAAGTTTCTGAAAAGGCTTTTCTGTATGTCATAAATTTGACAAAAAATTTCTGTTTTACAGAAACAAATTATCATATAAACCAATATAAAAGATGAATTGGTCAAAGATAAGGTGACTCATGGCGATTTTAGCCCGAATGGTAATGGTCGTGTTATGGCTGGCTCTGGCCCTGCTCATCCTGCTTGGGTGGGGGTTCGCATGGATTGGTGAAAAGGAACTGATTTTCGATCTCTTTGATCTTCCAGCACCATATCCTGACCTGACAGGTTGGGTGATTGCGGTCGGTTTCACCACAATGGCAATGACACTCGTTTTTTTAGGATGGGCATTTTTGCAAATGAGCCAAATGCTGCGCCCAACTCACCTGAACCCGTTCTTTTATCTCTCCCGAAAACTCAGACATGCCGCCTGGGGGTTGCTTGGTTTTTGGGTCGGCACGGCCTTGATCTGGACGATCATGCCGATCTTGCTGACACTCAATGCCAAGACCAAATATCAAATCCCCTATGGATGGAATGTCCTTGACACGGAAGTCATTCTATTGGCTGTTGCAATTGTTTTCCTTGCGCTTTCAAGATCTCTGGCCCGTGCCCAGGAAATTGAAGACGATAACAAAACAATTGTGTGAGGTCGGAATGCCCATTGAAGTCCGTCTAAAAATACTTCTGGCGGAAAGAAAGAAGACCGCACGGGAACTGGCTGAATATGTTGGCATCACACCCTCCAATCTGTCTCTGCTCAGCTCTGGAAAGGTGAATGGCATCCGCTTCAACACCTTGCAAGCAATTTGCGAATTTCTGGATTGCCAGCCTGGCGATTTGTTGGTGAACATCCATAAACCTGAAAAACACAAGGAAAACCAGGAATGAACATGCCCAACCGGCTCATTCTTCTCGGCCCTGTCATCGCCATGACAACACTCGGCGCCTGTACATCCTCGGACAATAGCCTGGAAGACGCTCGCTATATGAGCTGCACGGAACTTGCCCGCAATATTGGACGTCAGGAACAACGCAAGGAAGATGCCCTCATTGACGGCATCGGCGACGATATCGATATGATCATCAGTAAAACCGATGAAGACAAAACAGCTTCCACGATATCAGGCATGATCAATGATCTCGATGAACACGACGCTGATCAATCTCTCAAACAGCTCAATCAGATCTTCCGACAAAAGGGATGTGTATAAGTGCCCGATTTAAAAGTCTCTAAACAAGACTTTCAGGCTCCATGCCCCGCCGCCCCAGACACACAAGCCCGATAAATCGGCTTTAGCCGCAATAGCCCGGACGACAGGCCCGTTTATCCTGCCATTTTCCGCTTCTACGGCTCTCATTCTTTGCGCCTGCTTCCCACTGGCAGACTATCCTGCCCGTCACAATTTCCAATTCCATGCAGGTGCGTTTGTTCTGGCAAGCCAGGACCAGAAGAAAAATATGGAATTAAAAATATTGTTATAAATCAATAACAAAATAAAAAACCAGAGCTCATAGAGCTTTGACAGGACAACAATTCCCAGTATTTGAAAATAATCGCAACCCATGAAAACACAGATTGCTTGATCTTCTTTTGAAGAGGAATATTAGGTTACAAATTCTCTGTATACAATTTTGTTGCAATGCATGAACAATACACGCCAAAAGCGTTTTTATTGATCCATAACATCATAAACTACGAATATTAAAACAGACATTCAAATCACAAAAATAAGCATGAAATACAGGGTAAACAACAGAATAAATATTAGTCATATTTTTACTTACTTTGATTTACTCATAATGTATATGTCCCCCAATTCCAGGAAAAACTATGTCGATAAATCCGGCACAATCTGAAATTCAATTGTCAAAAGGAATTTTGACAAAGGTCTTGGCCATCGCTGCTACAACAGTGTTAGTGGTTTTCGCCCTGTTTGCCTTCTACAACGATTCTCTGCAGAGAGACTCCATCAGGCATGAAGTTGCCGCACTGATGGACAATACAGGCAAAACCACTGCCAACAGCATCAATAACTGGTTGCAGGGCCGGATCATGATGATCACCTCTGCAGCGGATTTCGCAGCTGTGCTGGAAGATGGCAAGGACCCGAAATCTCTCTTCAACAACAAGACCTATGTCGACAATTTTGACGCCACTTACCTTGGCGTGCAGGAAACAGGTGCCATGCATATGTGGCCGGAGGCCGATCTACCGGAAGGGTATGATCCGCGCAAACGTCCATGGTACAAGGGAGCGGTCGCGAAAAATCACTCTGTCCTGACCAATCCCTATGCCGATGCCTCCACAAACCGGCTTATCATTTCCGTCGCAGCTCCGGTGCAATCCGGCGGCACTTTGCTTGGCGTCATAGGAGCCGATTTCGATCTCGATACATTGGTCAACATGCTTGCCCAGACCGATCTTGATGGCAAGGGAGAAGCCTTCCTGGTGAATAGCGAAGGCAAAATTCTGGTCCATAATAACAAGGATCTGGTCGACAAGACTCTGGCGGATGCCTACCCAGTCAATACGCCCGCCATAAGCGCGAAAATGACAGAGGTAGAAGCAACTGACGGTCAATCCCTGATCACCTTCATCCCGATTCAGGGTTTGCCGGTAGACTGGTATGTTGCTCTATCCATGGACAAGAAACTGGCTTATGCGAACCTCGCCACATTCCGTCTGTCTGCAGCAATTGCAACCACACTCGCCGCAATCATCATGATCGGTGTACTTGGCTTCTTCCTGACCAAACTTGTTGCAAATCCAATCCGCAACATTACCTCTGCCATGAGACAACTGGCCCATGGCGATAACAACGTTCAGGTCGAGGGTGTGGATCGCGAAGATGAAATCGGCGCCATGGCAAATGCCGTTCTGGTCTTCAAGCAAAATGCCATCGAACAAGAGCGCCTGCGCGCCGAGCAGAGCGCCGCAGAACAAGACAAACAAGCGCGTGTCGAACTGGTCGAACGCCTCATCCATGAATTTGATGGCGAAGTGAAGGATATTCTGGTGACCATTTCGGAATCGTCATCCGATTTGGAAGTCACTGCTGAAAATCTGAATTCAACGGCTGAATCCTCTGCTTCAAGCGCGACAACCGTGGCGGCAGCTTCAGAAGAAGCTTCCATCAATGTCCGCTCCGTTGCCGCAGCATCAGAAGAATTGGCTGCCTCCATTTCTGAAATCGGCCGCAGTGTGAACCAGTCACGTGAAATTGCCGAGCGCGCAAGTGGTGCGGCCCAGCAGACCGACGAGACGGTGCAGAGTCTGGTCTCCACGACCGAGCGTATCAGCCAGATCGTCAGCCTCATCAATGACATTGCGGCCCAAACCAATCTGCTTGCCCTCAATGCAACCATTGAGGCAGCCCGTGCCGGAGAAGCAGGCAAAGGTTTTGCGGTTGTCGCATCCGAGGTCAAGTCTCTTGCCGATCAAACATCAAAGGCAACAGATGAAATTGCAACACAAATCAACGCAATGCAGACAGTCTCGCACGACACGGCCAGCGCCATTCGTGGCATTGGCGATGTGATTGTGGAGATCAATGACATTGCCTCTCAAATTGCGACATCTGTGGACCAGCAAGGCGATGCTACCCGCGAAATCGCGCACAATGTGAACGAAGCAGCCAAAGGCACCCAGGAAGTGAGCGAAAGCACCATTCTGGTAACAAATGGTGCCAATGACACAGAGGAAAGCGCCTCGAAAGTGCTGTCTGCGGCTCAGGATCTTTCCGGCAAATCCACCGCACTGCGTGACACGGTTCAGAATTTCGTCAACAAGATCCGCGCAGCGTGATAAAAACACGCCACCAAATCCAGAAAGCCGCCTTTTTTTAAGGCGGCTTTTTTATTGCATCACTATTCAGGATGAAAAATCCTGACCACCCGCTTGTGCCACAATCACCTCCCGCATCAGCTCCTCACGCAGAGGTTTGTCGAGACAGATGACAGGATTGTCGATCATATCCTTTGAGAAAGGGTGATGCTTGGGCATATGGCCAGAAACAACAATGATGTTTGTACCAGTCCGTTGATCAAGACAGAGCTGAACCAAGGGCCAGGCTTCCTTGCCATTGTCCAGATGCAAATCCGAGAGCAGCAGGTCGAAGGAAAGATCCGAACGAATGGCTTTCTCAGCCTCCTCATAATTGGCAACTGAATGCGCCTCTATACCCAGATTGCCAAGGATCCTCAGGGCGGCTTGCCGATCTGTTGCGTCATCTTCAATCACCAAAGCCCGGCAAAGCCCGGCAGGCAATGGCTCGCTTACGGTGTCTTCCGCAATCGGCGGCAAGATCATTCGGATGGCAGTGCCCTTATTGGGCGCACTTTCAATTTCGATATCACCACCAGATTGCTTGATGAAGCCATAAACCATGGCAAGGCCCAGTCCGGTGCCGGATGAGCCATCAGAGCGATCGGAATAGAAGGGCTCAAACGCCCGCTCCTGAATGCTTTCATTCATGCCGACGCCATTATCGGAGACTTCAATCACCGCATTGCCATGCACATCGCGCTTTGTGGTCAGGGTGATTTTGCCGATCCCATCAATCGCCTGATTGCTGTTCAGGCAGAGGTTGAGAATGGCATTTTCCATCTGCCCCGGATCGACCTTGGCGATCAGCGCCTCGGAGCCAAGATTGATCTCCAGCTCCACCTCATCTTTCAGGCCAATGCCGATCAGATCTGACAGACCATCAATCAGAAAATTCAAATCCACCAATTCCGGCGACAAAGCCTGCTTGCGGGCAAAAGCCAAAAGTCGCTGCACCAGAGACGTTCCCATCTCGGTCGCATTGCTGATGCGGTCAACGAACTTGGCCGATGCTTCATCTCGGGCATGTTGCTCGAACAAATGAATATTGGCGGTGATGCTTGAGAGGATATTGCCAAAGTCATGGGCCACCTCGCCACTAACCTTGCCCAGCCCTTCAATATGGCGGATCTGGGTCAGGCGCTCCTCAACCTTCCTGCGTTCGGTCGCATCGGAAAACAGCCAGACACCGCCGCCATCAGCCAAAGGCGAATAACGCATCTCAACGATCGAACCATCACTCCCCACCAGATTGGAGAAAGCCCCGAGCCCTTGCTGACTATCAAACTTATGCATATCCGCAGCAAAGACGGAACTGGACAGCACTTCTTCCAGCGTTTTGTTGCGAAGGGGCTGATGGGCAGGCAATTTCAGCACCGTGCGGAAGCTGGCATTCACCGCTTCCATATGTCCCTCATCGGACGTTATCGCCACGCCGTCGGTAATATTGTCAAACACCCGCTCAAACAGGGCATTCTTTCGGTTCAGCTGACGGTTGCTTCGGTCCAGCCGCAAGGTATTGGCGCGGAACATGCGAAAGGATTGAATGAGCTTGGCAATCTCATCATTGGCCGAAATCTTCAAGGTCAGCTTGGAGCTTCGATCCCCTTGCGCCAACCGTGCCATCGCATCGGTAATCGCCTCGATATTGGCCGTGATATAGCGCGAAACAAAAAAAGCCGAAGCCAGCGCAATGCTGATACTGACAAGGCCGCTCAGCACAATCAGTACTTTGGTAACATTGAGCTGACTGGATGTTTCCAACCGCCCACGAGAGAGAAAATCCTCGGCATTCTTGGCAAAGCGCGCCGAGAGATCACTGATAAAAACCGCCTGCTGGCGAATGCGAAACAGCGCATTTTGCGCATCCAACCGATGGGTCAGTTCCCGCCGGCGGATCTCGAACAACCCCTGCGACCCCGCAGCCATATTTTCCAGCTCATTCACAAAGCCCTGAGGCTCAGAAGAAAGCAATACCGCCTTCATTCGCGCCCGCAACGCCTGATAGCGGCGGTGATATTCCCCCACACCCAGAAGGTTCTTGGAATGTGCAGCACCGGAGAGCGCATTGCTCATGGCTTGTAGCGAAAACCATGTCTGGCGAGAGGAGGCCGCCAGATCCGGATCAGTCGAGCGGCCATAGAATTCACGTTCAAGCTTGCGAATTTCTTCCAGACGGCCTTGGGTGATATTGCGCTCTTCATTCTGTCCATTGGCCGCACCAATCAGGTCTTCCACCGCCTTGCGCATCCGACCAATGGCATCGGTGATCTCGGACTCAAAGGCGTAAACAGCAGACGATGATCCATCGCGCAACGACGGCCAATTGCTCTCCACATGCTCCAGCGTCTCAATCAATGCCTTGCCTTCGCGGTCGATCAGATATTGCGAGCGATAATTGAGTAGGAAAGGCGCGGAGGTCGCGATGCCCGAGGATTGCTTGGACAATTCCAAAGATTGCGCCACTTGTGCCAAAGTCTGGCGATGCAGCACCTGGAGATGACTATCAGCCCGATCCAGCGAATACCAGCCGATCATGCCGACACTAATGGTCGAAAGGGTCAACAGGGCCAAGGCAATCCAGAGCCGACCTTTGACATCCAGATGGCGAAGAAAAGCCATGATCAGGCCTCTGTCTCGACATCGGTGACGAAGATATAGCCTTGGCCACGTCTGGTTTGCAGATGCATCGGCTTGGAGGGCACACTCTCGATCTTGCGGCGGAGTCTCAGGATCATCACATCAATGGTGCGGTCTACATAATTGGAAAGATCGCTGCCAATCTCGGCCAGCAGACGTGGTCGGGGAATGATCTCATTGGGGTGGACGAGAAAATATTCCAAAAGACGATATTCGGAATTGGTCAGATGCACTTCCTCACCCGCTGCATCAAACAATTGGCGATGTTCGCGGTCCAGCATCATGTCACCAAATTGCATACTGTCAGTAGAAGCATCGGCCACCGGTGCGGCCATAACCTGCGCCATTGGATGCCCTTTGCGACGCAACACGGCCCGTACCCGGGCCACCAGTTCGCGAGGATTGAAAGGCTTCAAAATATAATCGTCAGCCCCGGTTTCCAACCCCAAAATCTTGTCGGTGTCATCGCCAACACCTGTCAGCATGACAATGGGCAAGGCCAAATTCTGATGAATGGATCGCGTCAGGGTCAGGCCGGATTCCCCATCCAGCCGCAGATCGATCAAAGCCAGATCCAGCTTCACATCATCGCCAAGAGCAAAGAAATCCTGACTGCCGCGCAAAGGTACGGGCTCGAAGCCATTTTCAAAGAGAAGGTCATAAAGGGATTGCCGCATGGCCGCATCATCATCGATGATGGCAATACGAGGCTTCCTTTCCATGAAATCTTCCACTTCACTTCCTCCCGAAAAATGGCCCGATATATGGAAAAATCTTGGGTACTGTCCTCCAGACGAGCAGATTTTGATCCATTTTGCATCAATCTCCGCAGCCTGTCGTCAGCAATTTGGTTTCAACTTCCGCCCGGTTCGGTAACACTTGTAACATTCTTAACATTAAAAGTGCCAAAGCGTAGAATTGTTAACCGCCAAATGCTCGCAGGAACAGCAAGGATGAAGCTAGGGTCAAGGCGCATAATTTCTTGATCGGGAGGATCATATGAAAAACAAGATGTTGCTTGGTGTCGCCACCTTGACCCTCGGCCTGTATGCTGGCAGCGCGCTTGCGGCTGGCAAACTCAGCGTCGTCTGCTCCAACGAGCAGGATTGGTGCGATCTGATGGCCAATAATTTCGAAGAGGCAACTGGCATTGATGTCTCCATGGTGCGCAAATCAACAGGAGAAACCCTTGCTCAGGTTCGCGCCGAAGCGGGCAATCCAAAGATTGATGTCTGGTGGGGAGGTACCGGCGATCCGCACCTCATCGCCGCAGCCGAAGATCTGACGCAGCCATCTGGCCTGGAGCCACAAGATCTGCTGGGCTGGGCCATGAACATGGCTGACATTTCCGGTGGCAAGACCATCGGCATTCATGCTGGTGCATTGGGCATCGCTTACAATGCAGACGTCCTGAAGAAAAAAGGCGTCAAACCACCTGCATGCTGGCACGATCTGAAAGACGCAGCTTATAAAGGCGAAATTCAGGTGGCCAACCCGAACAGCTCCGGCACCGCCTATACGGAACTGGCAACTCTGGTGCAGCTCTTTGGTGAAGATGATGCCTTCAAGCTGCTGGCTGATATCGGCGAAAATGTGAACCAATATACCAAGTCCGGTTCTGCTCCGTCCAAGGCGGCAGCCCGTGGCGAAACCGGCATCTCCATCGGCTTCATGCATGACATGGTCAAGCTGGCCAAGGCTGGTTTCCCTTTGAAAATCGTCTCTCCTTGCGAAGGCACCGGCTATGAAGTGGGCGGCGTCAGCATCATCAAGGGTGCACGCAATGTCGATGCCGCCAAGAAGTGGGTGGAATTCGTGCTCAGTGCTGAAGCCCAGTCTCGCGGCCCGGAGGTGGGTGTTTATAACGTACCATCCAACAGCAAGGCGACCGTTCCTCCAGAATCTCCAGCTTTGGAGACCATCAAGCTGATCGACTATGACTTTGCCACCTATGGCGCATCCGAAACCCGAAAGCGTCTCTTGAAGCGTTGGGACAAGGACGTGAAGCCGCAAGGCTAAGTCAAGCTGATCCAATAAACCTCCAGCTATTGATACGCAAAGTTCAGGGCGCCATTCGTGACGCCCTGAACAGATAATGCGCCCGAAAAGCTCGATAAAGAGGAAGAGAAACATGTCACGCACAAGCGGCCTTTGGCTGATTGTGGGACTGATCGGCTATTGCCTGTTCCCATGGTACAGTTTGGACGATCCCTTTTGGTCCTTTGACTGGATCGGCATCTATCCCGATGCCGATACCGCTCCAGCCCTTTTGCAGGTTGCCACTTATGGCAAGCTCTATCTTCTGCCGCCTTTGATCGCCTTTGGCTTGATCGGCGCGCTGCTATTTACCTCTCTCAATGTGGTGAGCAAAGCCCGTGCCATGGGTGCTATTGCCCTGGCCGGGCTGTTGCTTACCGCGATACAGGGCTTGTCCGTTGTGCGCGCCGGACCAAGAGCATTCTCTGCTATTTTAGAACCTCTTGGCGGTGCATCAGGTCAGGTCGGATTTGGTGCCGGTGCGATGATAGCACTCTTGGCGCTTCTCTTCATCCTGACCACTTGCATCTCATCCATGGGCAAGGGACGAGGCGATGCTTTCATCGTCGGCCTGATCGGCCTGATCATCACCCTCGTCGGCATCTTTGTCTTCTTTCCCGTTCTGCATATCCTCATTCGCGCATTCGAGATGGAAGGCGGCGGCTTCTCCATTGCGGAATTCGGCCCACGCTTTTTTGATAGCAAGATCTGGGGTCTTGGCTGCCTTGCTGGCGGTTCCTGTGGTTCGGCCATCAATTCGGTCCTGCTGGGCATTGCCACGGGCGCAGGCACAACCCTGCTGGGATTGGCCTTTGCACTGATCTTCACCCGCACCGACTTCAAGGCCAAGAAGCTGCTGCGGGTGCTGACCATCATTCCGATCATCACCCCGCCTTTCGTGATTGGTCTGGCTCTGATCCTTCTGTTCGGCCGAACAGGCACCCTCACCCAATTCATGGCCGATATGCTAAATATCGAACCTGCTCGCTGGATTTATGGCTTTGGCGGCATCTATCTGGCCCAGCTTCTCTCTTTTACACCCATCGCCTTTTTGGTATTGATCGGCGTGGTAGAGGGCATCAGCCCCTCCATGGAAGAAGCGTCCCAAACGCTGAATGCCAATCGCTGGCATACCTTCCGCTATGTCTCGCTGCCTTTGATGCGTCCCGGTCTTGCCAATGCCTTTCTTCTTGGATTCATCGAATCCATTGCCGACTTTGGCAACCCCTTGGTGCTGGGCGGCAACTTCAATGTGCTTTCCACCGAGATCTATTTCGCCATCGTCGGCGCCGTTGCGGACCCGGCCAAGGCCGCCATTCTGGCCATTGCCCTTCTCACACTCACCCTGTCGGCCTTTCTGGTTCAGCGCACCTGGCTTGGCAAGAAATCCTACGCCACAGTCACCGGAAAAGCCGATTCCGGCCGTCATGCTGCGCTTAGCAAAGGCCTGAAATGGACCTGTTATGCCACCGCTCTGCCATGGGCTTTGTTCACGGCGATCGTCTATTCCATGATTGTCTTTGGCAGCTTCGTGAAATTGTGGGGTTATGATCACAGCTTCACTCTGCATCATTATCTGCGTGGATTCGCCATCAGCTTCACCAATGGCATTCGCTTCAGCGGTGTGGCATGGGATAGCTATTTCACCACCCTGACCATCTCGACCATCGCCGCACCTTTGACGGCTCTGGTTGGCCTGGCCACGGCCTATCTTCTGGTACGGCAGAAATTTGCAGGCAAAAGCGCCTTTGAATTCAGCACCATGCTCAGCTTTGCCATTCCCGGCACGGTGATCGGCGTTAGTTATATCATGGCCTTCAATTTCCCGCCCATCGAGCTGACAGGCACCAGCATCATCCTGATCATCGTCTTTGTCTTTCGCAACATGCCGGTGGGCGTGCGTGGTGGCATCGCGGCCATGTCACAGCTGGACAAAAGTCTGGATGAGGCCTCCATCACCCTTGGGGCCAACAGTTTCACCACTGTCAAACGAGTGATCGCACCTTTGCTTGGCCCGGCCATTCTGGCAGCACTCACCTACAGCTTCGTGCGGGCCATTACCTCGGTCAGTGCGGTAATCTTCCTGGTCAGTGCCGATCATAACATGGCGACATCCTTCATCGTTGGCCGCGTTGAAAATGGCGAATTCGGTCTGGCTATCGCTTATTCGGCTGTCCTCATCGTCACAATGCTCGTCGCAATCCTGTTGCTACAACTCGCCATCGGCAGACGTAAATTGCGCCGCTCCGACCGCGTCGAAGCCGCTGTTTAACAGCAGATTTCTGGAGATAATCATGGAACAGTTTAAAAAAGGCTCCGTCCATTTCAAAGGTGTGGTCAAAAAATATGGCAGTGTAACCGCACTGAAGAAACTCGATCTCGCCATTGATCCCGGCCAATTGGTCACCCTGCTTGGTCCCAGTGGTTGCGGTAAAACCACAACCTTGCGCCTGATTGCCGGGCTGGAAAGCGCCACAAACGGCAAGATCATCATCGGCGGTGAGGATGTCACCCATCTCTCCGCCACCTATCGCAAGGTCTCGATGGTCTTTCAATCCTATGCGCTCTTCCCGCATATGAGCGTCGCAGAGAATGTCGCCTATGGCCTGACTGTTCAATCCATGCCCAAAAGACAAGCCATGGAAAAGGCAGAGCAAGGGCTGGAGATGGTGGGCCTTACAGGCTTTGGCTCGCGCCTTCCCAGCGAATTGTCCGGCGGTCAGCAACAGCGTGTTGCCGTGGCCCGCGCCGTGGTACTGGAGCCAGAGGTCCTCTTGCTGGATGAGCCACTCTCCAATCTGGACGCCAAATTGCGCCGTCATGTGCGCGAGAAAATCCGCCAGATCCAGCAGGAGCTGAAACTCACCGCCGTCTATGTGACCCATGATCAGGAAGAAGCCATGGCCGTCTCTGATCGCATCATTGTCATGAAGAATTCCGAGATTGCCCAGGAAGGCACGCCGCATGATCTCTATGAGCGGCCCAATTCCGCCTTCATTGCCGACTTCATCGGCGATTCCAACCTGATCGATTGCGATATTGTCAGCTCCAATGAAGATGGTACGAACATCCAACTGGGCGATAAACAGCTCCGCATTGCCAGCCAGACGGAGCTGAGCGGTCGGGCAAAAGCTGTTCTGCGTCCTCATCATGTCAGCTTGCGCCCGGCAAATAGGGATGCTGCCTTTATCGGCGAGGTCAGCTATGCCGCTTATCTTGGCAATGAGATCCAATATAGCGTGCAGAGCGATCTCGGCGAATTATTCGTCATTGCCCAAGCAACGGCACAGCCAATCAGCGTCGGACAATCCGTCGGCATTGATATGCCGACCGATAAAATGCGCCTCGTACCAATGGATTGACGGAACAGACAAAGCAGATGGATAACAACATCACATTCAACCATTACAAGGCCGCTATTTTTGATCTGGACGGAACCCTCATTCATTCCGAACATGTCTGGGAAGCGGCCAAGGTCGAGGTGCTGGGACGATATGGCATCACCCCGACCAAAGATCTGCTGGATGCCTTCGTCGGTCGTGGTTTGGCAGACTTCTTTACCGCTCTGCCGGAGGCCCCACTGCCCAAGGAGATAAAAACAGACATCGCCAATCAGATCGGAGCTTACGCCGATATCCATCTGCCCAGATTGCGCACGCCGGTGGAAGGTGCATCTGAGCTTTTGAAAAGCCTGCATCGCGAGGGCCTTCACATTGCCATCTGCTCCTCCTCCCCACGCCGTTATATCGAAAGCGCCATGGCGGATCTGAAAATCGAGAACTATGTGAAGGCCGTCATTTCCGGGGCAGAATTACCGAGAGGCAAGCCCGATCCCCTGCCCTTTGCCACCACATTGCAAGCTTTGGACATTGCCCCCCATGAGGCTTGCGCTTTTGAGGATTCCCTGCCCGGCGCCAGATCGGCCCATGACGCTGGCATGCCCGTCTTCGCCGTCGGCGAAGGCTGTACCGGCCCTGCCTTCAGCTTCTGCCACCACAGAACGGAGAGCTTTCTGGAGCTAACCAAGACAATCAGAGCATAGTTTCAGCCGGGCTCAATCGGGTTGGGGCCGTCATAGCTCCAACGATAGACCGGTGGGGTCGGGCCCTTGTTGCGACCTCCCTGCTGCATTTGCTCCCAGGCATGAGACATGGCCCCGACGGAGCGAGAAAGACAAAACAGACCCCGTGCCAGTGGTCCGGCAAAGCCCAGTTCTGCATAGATGACCGCCGTCGCCCCATCGATATTCATCGGCACCGGCTTGCCTTTGCGATCATTCAAGACCTTCTGGATCGCCCGCCCGATCTGAGCAAACTCACCGCTCACAAAGCCTTCACTTGCAGCCTCATCTACCAGCCCCAAGAGACGCGGCGCGCGGGGGTCTTCGGGCTTATGAAAGCGATGGCCAAAGCCGGGAATGAATTTGCTGCCTGTTGCCTGCCACTCATCAATCTTGCTGGCGGCTGCTTCCTCGATAGTCATGCCGTCGACAACAGCTGCACGAATGGAATGATAAAGCTCCACCGCTTGCTCCCCTGCCCCGCCATGCACATCGTCCAGCATATTCACCGCATTGGCCATGGCCCCGTTTAGCGACAGGCCGCAGGTCACCGCCATGCGAGCCGCAGCGATGGATGGCGCTTGCGGGCCATGATCCACCGCTGCCACCAAAGCACATTCCAGGAGCTTGGCTTGCGGGGCACCTGGCAAATCACCACGTGTCATCAACCAGATCATTTGCGCAAAGCTGGCATTGCCAATCAGCTCTTCAATCGGATGGCCCCGAAAGCGGATCTGACCCGGGGCCATATCAATGATGGATGTGGTCCACCAGTCAGAGACATCATTATTCTGACCGGGCACAACGGCCTTGCTCATATCACGCCCTCCTCTTGCAGAGCGGCAATCTTGCTTGGGGACAGGCCTAACTCTGCCCAGATCCTTTCATTATCCTGCCCCAGCAAAGGCGGCGGCGCGTCCACACTTGGCGCTTCTCCATCCAGCTTGATGCCCGTCGTCACCACCTCGATATCACGCCCGACGCCCGGCACATTTTCAAAGCTGGACAGAAAACCGCGCTCAGATATCTGCGGCTGCTTCAAAATTTCCGGCACGCTCAAAACGGCCCCGGCAGGCACCCCAATGGCATTCAGCTCCTTGGCCCAGCCTCGCGCCGAGCGAGTGGTGAGCACCTTTTCCAGCTCGGCTTTCAACGCCAGACGATTGCACTTTCTATCTTCTCGGGTCAAATAGTCTTTGTGGCTTTGCAAGGCGCTGAGCCCCAGATGATCGGAGAGCAAAACCCATTGCTCATCCTTGTTGGCCGCAATGTTCAAAAGCCCATCTTTGGCCGCAAAGGTACCAGAAGGTGCAGAGGTTGGGTTCTCATTGCCATTGGCGCTTGGCTCCACCCCGGCAATCAAATGGTTGGACACCACCCAGCCCATGGTCGCAAGCACGCTCTCCAGCATGGAAACATCCAGAAATGCGCCGCGTGGCCGCGCATTCAGCGCCGCCGCAATGGCAAAGGCCGCGGTCATGCCACCGACCGTATCCGCCACCGGATAACCAACGCGCAAGGGTGCGCTGTTCTCATCGCCAGTGATCGACATCACCCCCGATGCCCCTTGAATGATCTGATCATAGGCCGGGCGATGGATCCATGGCCCTTCCTGTCCAAAGCCGGAAATGGCGCAATAGATCAGATCGGGCTTGATCTCCTTCAACCGGTCATAGCCAACCCCAAGACGGGTCATCACACCGGGGCGAAAATTCTCGACCAGCACATCGGCACTTTCCACCAGCCGCCCGAACAGAGCTTTGCCTCGCTCAGATTTCAGATTGATCGTGACGCTTTTCTTGCCCGCATTCTGCGCCAGAAAAGACACGCCCATGCCAGCCTCATTCAGCTCGGCATCTGCCCCCAATTGCCGCGCCAAATCACCCCGTCCGGTTGCTTCAACCTTGATGACCTCTGCCCCCAAATGCACCAGCTGATGACAACAAAACGGCCCGGCCAGCACATTGGTCAGATCCAGCACCCGAATGCTCTCAAGCGGTTTGACCATGTTGCTTCTCCAAGGACATGCAATCGGCAGGGCGAACCATGCCGGGTGAAAGGATTTCCACAAATCGTTCTATTAAATAGAACGTAGTTGCCTTTATTAGAACGATATGCCATAAGAGGAGAAATTGTCAACCAGAACCAAACCACTGCACATGATCACTGAATCAAGGACAGCGCTTTCGTTCTTTATTTTGACGCGAATTCTTGTCCGAAAAGTCTGCAACTTTTCTTCGAATGCGCGGTAGGAGCAATCACGCATGTCTGAAAGCAAGGGCGTCGAGGCCGTGGAACGCGCGTTATCCATTCTGGATTGTTTTCGAACAGACAAGACCGAGCTCAGCCTGGCAGAAATCTCAAAGACAACAGGGCTTTACAAAAGCACCATCCTGCGTCTTGGCGTCTCATTGGAAAAATATGGATATGTGATCCGCAGCGAAGGCAGCCGTTTTCGCCTTGGCCCATCCGCATGGCATCTCGGGGCCATCTATCGCCAGGGATTTGATCTCAGCACCCTGTTGCGACCGGAGCTGAAGCGTTTGTCGGAAGCCACCTTTGAGACCGCATCCTATTATGTGCGCGAAGGCAATGCCCGCATCTGCCTGTTTCGCAGCGAACCCATCCGCGCCATTCGTCATTCCATCGATGAAGGACGCAGCATGCCACTGGAACTCGGCGCATCCGGCCGGGTGCTGCTGGCATTCTCAAACAACGAGGAAGAGGGGCAACGAGAGGTGCGCGAAAAAGGCTTTGCCCTTTCAATGGGCGAGCGGGACGAAGACGTCGCCGCCATGGCCGTGCCCATCCTCACTCCGTCAGGCCACCTGCTCGGCGCGCTGACTGTCTCCGGCCTCATCACGCGCTTCACCCCGGACAAACACGCACCGATCCTGACCGCCCTGAAAGCCAGCCAGCAACGCCTGATGAACCAGATTTCGGAATAAAGCCACCGATGACTGATGACGCCTAAGCATGAAGGCATTGAGAGAAGAAATGTGAGGATTACTTTTTGTTCCGCAACGCGCGTTTGACGATATAGGCTGTGGCATCGCTATCGCTTTGATCCAGCCAGTTGGCACAGAGAGCTTCGACCCAATCAGGCTGGGATTTATAGGCATCATTCAGCCAATTGGCGACTGAATCCTGCACATAGCGGGACGGATCGGCTTTCAATGGCTCAATCACGACCAGCCCCTCTTCAGGTGTGTCTTTCAAAAGCTTGATATGGTCAGGCTCAGCACCCATTAATTCTGCCCATTCTGTTTGCCGTGAAGTATTCATATAGATGAACCAATGACAAAAACAGGATGGTTCCCTTTTTGCGGTCATTGGTTCGATAGATGGGTACTTCATGGCAAACCCGAAGGGCGAGGCACTTTTGCCCATTGGCTGCGTCGGAAAATCTTGAAAATGGACCACATTGTCGCGGCTTTCCTCCTTGCCAATGAGCAAAATTGCTCTCGCAGAATGCGCTTAATTAGTGGGTGCTGAGCCTAAACCAAACCCCGCGCGGACGAAGGGCCTCAGACGCAAAACGGCGAAGATAGTCGGACGGATCAGAGGCCAACGGCGTAAATTTGGCAATGGCCGTTTTCGGATCCGCCACAATGCCCGGACGCAAGGAAAGCCAGGCCCATTCCCGCACACCAAAATGCGGATCATCGGCCAGTGGACGCATCAATTTGATCTTGTCAGCAAGGGAAATTGCCGGATCTTTTGCGATCAGATAAGCCGCCCAGCCACGGAGCAGGTCGGAAGGGTGAGACGACAGCCAATCGAGCTTGGTCATGCCAAAGCGATCAAAGATAATCTCTGCCGCTTTCGCCATGCGTTTGGTCACCCCGGCTTTGGGGTCGATTGCTTTCGCGTCCTCTGCCAGCTCGGGCATGGTCGCTGTCATGAGTGTCGCAAAATCAGTCGCAAGATTTTCCGAAAGAGTCGCCGCTTCAATCTCGCCGGCATTCAATTGCGCCAGAATATCGGCCGGGATATCCGCCACACGCGCCGCCCCTTTGCGCTGAACCTTGGCCATGCTGCTACTCCATCAAAGCTGTGGAACCGTTAATTCAAATGCAGGAACACTCTTGGCGAAGTCTTGCAGCCATTTGGCCAGAACGGGATGGCCCGCTTTCCAGCTGTCGCCAATCATGAAATCCAGATAGCCAAGCGCGCTTGCCATGAAAATCTGATCTGCACTTGGCAGAGGTGCGAAATCTGACGAGAGAGGAGTTTGTTCCAGATAGGCCAAAGCCCGCATGACCTTGCCCTCCTGCCGCTCAATCCATTGGACATTCTGACATGCGTCCTCATGATTGCGCTTTTCAACCGCCGCCGCGATGGTACAATCCATCAGGCCGGTTGCCAGCGCCATATTGGTCTGCCCCTGAAAGCGATCAGCCCCACGAAACAGATACTCGGACTTTCCCTGAAAAGCATAGAGATAGTCAACAACAACCCGGCTATCAAACAGCACAGTGCCATCTTCCAAGGTCAGGGTCGGCACCTTTCCCAAGGGGTTCTGCGAGAGCAAGGCATCATCAAACCCGCGATGGTTCACGGTCTGCATATCGACCTGAGTTTCAAGCTCCAGCGCGGCGACGGCAAGCCTTGCACTTCTGGCATAGGGAGAGGTCAAACTGATCAGCAGTTTCATCATGATGTTTTTAATCCGGGGACGTGAAGTGGGTCACAAAAAAGGTGGGATAAGCAGCCTCTTACGATTCTGATCGGCAAACAAGTCTTTCCCGGTTTCATCCAAACTCTTTGTGAAGTCGGATAACAAAGCATCACATGTACGTCAAAGCGCCAAAGGAGGCTAAATCTGTGCCTATTTATGGTCTATGACTATCGCCAAGATTGAATTCAGATCCCAAGACACACCAAACAAGAGGAACCCGACATGTTGCGCAGATTTATTGTCTATATTGCCCTGACCCTTGCCTCCATGGGCTTGATCTCCACTTCCGCTTGGGCGGCGAAAGACCCTGTTTATCAGAGCTTCCTTGGCACCGCGATTGATGGCACCGACCCGGTTTCCTACTTCACCGATGGTCGCCCGATTGCAGGTAAATCCAGCATCACACACAAATGGAATGGCGCGACATGGCGCTTCAAGAGCAAAGCAAACCGCGATCTCTTTGCGGCCAACCCAAAGAAATATGCCCCTCAATATGGAGGCTATTGCGCATGGGCCGTGTCCCAGGGCTATACCGCGTCGACCGACCCGGACGCCTGGACCATCGTCGATGGCAAGCTCTATCTCAACTACAGCAAATCCGTGCGCAGCCAATGGGAGAAAGACATCCCGGGCAATATCAAGTCTGGCAACAAAAACTGGCCAAGCGTGCTGAAATAATCTCAGCGCACGATCTATCCAGTGGTCCTCAAAAAATGAGCCGCCTCAAACCTGAAGCGGCTCATATATTTGCGATCATGAAAGACTTCCTCATAATGAGGATTTTTGTGATCTGACGCGAAAATGCGAAGCCGAGGATCGCAACATAGCAGCCCTATTTGAGAACCGGAGGCGAGCATTGACAAAGTCAGAGCGCAAAAAGACCATTAGGAGCTCAGATGCTCTGCATTAGATAGTAGGCCCCACGCGAAATCCGTTTATCGACATGCTCTTGCGTGCTTGGCATCAGCATCATGAAGCCATCTTCGCTTGGTGCGATATAGTCGCCGTCCTTGTCCTTGGCGATCAGCTCGCCCGGCTTCAAGGCTTCAAAGCTTGAATATTGCTTCTCGAATTTGAAGCTCTCATGATCGCCAATCATCACGCGCTCAACCACCTTATATTGCGGTGGCTTCTCGAAACTCACCGGCTCTTCTGGCGTGATCAAACCGAAATACGACAGGATCGATAGCAGCGTCTGCTCTGCCACATCGATGGAGTTTTCCGCCTCATGCTGCCCGGCTTCCACCACAACGGCAGGCACGCCCTGCTCGCACAGCCATTCGATCAGCGAGCCGACAACAACGCCGGTCCAACCAAAAATCTGCGGCACCGGGCACAGCGATGTCATTTCCTCGGTACCGGGAAAGCTCACGGTGAAGGGAAACGGTGTTTCGCTGGTGGTGGAATGAAAATCAATCACCTGATCAAGGCCAAGCTTTGGCAGCTCCTGCGCCAGATATTGTGCCCGTTGCAGATCCTGCTCAGGATTTTCCTGGGTCAGCTGATCCTTGGTGAACATGCGGTTCATGTCCGAGGCCACATAGCGCTTGCCCAGCAAGGCCGCATTCGGGTTGCCATCAATCAGCACAAGGGTGCCGCTCTCGATCTCATATTTGGCCAGAACCCGATGCACCGCCTTGCGCCCGCACAGCTCATTGCCATGCACATTGCAGACGACACCAATGGTCGGCCCTTCTTTTTCTGCCGTCAGGCGAACAATGCCTTGGCCTACCACTTCAGACTTCATGGTCATCCTCTCCAGTATTGAATTATTGTTTTTGGCTTAGCGGCTATCCTAGCTGCCCGATTTAAAAGTCTCTAACGAGACTTTTAGGCGCATCACCAGCCCTCTCCCCCTCCCAAACCGCCCACGAGGGTACCATGACGGGTGGTTTGGGAGGGGGAGAGGGCTTGGCTCAGGACTTTAAATCAAGCTCTAAGTAATCATCCCTGCTTCACGAACCGCTTGCACCGACGGCCGCTTTTCCATTTCTGCCATGAAGGCGCGGATTTTCGGGAATTGCGACAGATCCACCCCGTCGCCTTCCACCCAGGTACAGATCATATAGAGATAGGGATCGGCGAGGGAAAAACGCTCACCCAGCAGGTAAGGCCCTTTGAGCAAAGAGTGCTCCACATAATCGCAAGATGCCGTCATGGTTTCCGGCACTTTGGCTTGCATGTCATCCCAGCTCTCTTGCTTGTCGGCCCATCTGGCCCCGCGCAATTTATGGGCATGATTGACGTGCATGGTGGAGGCAAAATAGAACATGGCCTCGCGCATCTTCGCCGCATCCACCGCCCCGGCTGGCACAAGGCCCTTGTCCGGGTTCAGCCCATGGGCAAATTCCAAAAGCGCCCCGGTCTCGGTCAACGGCACATCATCACTCACCAGCGTCGGCACGCGCCCCTTCGGGTTCAACACCGCATAAGCCTCGCTGGTCTGCTCAGAGGCAGAAAAGTCGATCCGTCGGGTTACATAATCCGCCCCCACCTCTTCCAAAGCGATGGCAACAGCAACAGAAATCGTGTTTGGGGCAAAATACAATTCAAGCAAATCACACACTCACTTTTGAAAATGGCTCATTGGGAAACCGGTTCAGGAATCTGAACCGTCAAAAAGGCGCAGGCAAACCACCCGCAGACGGCAAGAGTGCAGGTAATGGGATCCAATTTCAAGAGATTGGTGAAAGACGCAATGAAAAATCCCCAGAGGGCATAAGGGGTATGGATTAGACCAGATAAAATACTTCTTAAGTTTAGTTCACTTTAGATAACTTGAATTACCAATAGAATTTCATGCAATTTACACCCTAAACTTAAAGTGGTGCACCTGCACCACCACATACCAGCTTCCGCGCATTGGGCCAAGTTCTCATCGCAACATTGACAAAAATCTCAATCAACTGGTTGTAAGAGACCTTATACAGATTTGGTGAAAGATTAATGGTGTTCATGATCCGATTGTTATTAATAACAGCTACGTGCATGCTTTTTTCAATCAACGCTGGTTTCTCTGAAGAGAAAAAGAAAACGGCTCTTGGGTCTGCCGGTCCATTCACAATTGACTCCCAAGGAAATGGGGGAAATTGTCTAGGCTGTCAATGGATCGCAATTCAAGGAATACTACCGCCGAATGCTGGAGAACTATTCAAGCAATTTGTTAGAACCCAAGGTCTGGAAGAACACTCAATTCAGGTTATACTTCATTCAAACGGCGGATCACTTTTGGGAGGTGTCCGCCTCGGCAGAGCCATTCGAAGCCAAGGTTCGGACACACAAGTTGGGAAATCTGTCAAGCAAGGCTATTTTCACGCCTTGGAAAAAGGTCAATGCTTATCAGCATGTGCCTATGCATTTTTGGGCGGCGTAACACGGTTTGCAGAAGCAGGGGAAATAGGAATTCATCAGTTCTACACGAACGAATTCTTTAGAAATCCCGACGGCAAAGTTTTTACACCAAAGGATTTTTCGAGCCAACAAGCATTAAACGGTCTTTTGCTATCATACGTTACAGAAATGGGAGCGAAGCCAGACCTTGTAATCAAGGCGAGCAGCGTAGGCCCAGATGACATGTTATTGCTAAACGAGCAACAGCTTACGGAATTCTCCGTTACATTTATCGCCAATGAATATCAACAATGGAACCTTGAAGCCTATGGGACCGGATTGATTTCCTATAGTCGAACAAAGGATCGGGCATCGCAGATGACGCTCATGTGCTCATCTTTCAACAAAGGAACTTTGCTAATAACCAAGAAAGTTGATGATGCAAAAGAGTATCTGAGTTTTTTGAATCGAATACAAAAGTTTTCATGGTTTGGGCAAACCATTCTCCTGTCTGAAATATCGATAAGAACGAGTGGAAATGTAATATATATTTCGGTCCCTCTAAATGAAAAAAGACTTGAGGCAATGCGTACAAACAAAAAGCAAGCACTGTTTATTCACCATTCCGATGAACCCCATGTAAATTGGTACATCATACAAGAAGAGGTGAATTTCGAAAATTTTACAAAGAACTTCAGATTGGTGCGAAAAAACTGCTTGTAGCCTCAGCAATTATTAGCCTTGAAGCACTATTCAGAGATTGCCCATAAGGACCACTCGGATCAAAGTAAACTAGGCGAACATAGAACAAATACACTTTGATCCGCTATTGAAGCCCCTCGCTCCAATAGTGCATTCAGATAGCGACGGCGTTTGTGCCCCTCGACCAAGAAATATTTTGCTTGGATGTGAACTCCAATACAATCGATGAAGCCCTCAGGGGTTTCCAAGACCACTACCGGATAGTCCCAACGACCTGAATCCATGGCCTTTGCAGTCAAAAGTTTCTCACCAGTTTTCCGCCCACTGAACACATCGAAATCATGTTTTGGATCCAGCGGTTCGTTACCCCTCACCGTTCCAACTTTTGACACGAAGTCAATCGCAGGCCAGTTTTCCTCCCGACATTGGAGGTCTTCAATAGGGATAAAAGAAGCAACGGAGTCATGCCAATGGCGGAAAATCCACTGCTCGGCGAGTGCTTCGGGCAGATGCTTAAGCTTCTCTCCATTTCGTCCCCACCAACTTGCGAAATCTTCAACATGGAGATCATCGTAACCTACTGGCTTGAAGTGACTAGGCCAAACGCATTCTTCACCAATTTTCCGCAGATCAATCATAGGGTTAACCCTTACCACACACATAGAGATTCACCTATGTAAATTTAATTGAGCATACATTGAAATTTACTTTGAAGAAGCTGCGCTGCAGCATCAATATACCATACAAAAAATTACGCTGCTCCATTCTCGCTATTCTCTATTCCACCGCCTCCCTCCTCCCCCATTGCATCTGCACCCAATCGCCCTAGATTAACCTCAGACCTTTTTGGCCACGGAGTTTCGGAGTGATTGGGGTGCTTGAGCACGACGGAAATGGATTGAACGACCTGCCCCTGGTGCTGGCCGGGCCGATTGTTCGGCGCGTACAGGCGGAGCGGTTGGCGATTTGGCTGGCGGTGAAAGAGCCAGCAATAGCTCGTCTGGATCTGTTCCCCCTATCCATGGACAGCCGCTCTTTTGAGCTGGAGCCGGGGTCTGACAGCCTGCTTTGGCTGAAAGCGGGCGAGCATCTGCATTATCTGATGATCGATTTGGCGCTGGACCAGCCCTTGCCGCAAGAAGTGATGGTCCCCTATCGATTAAGCCTGCGTCCAATTGATGCGGCTGCGGCTGACCAATGGCTTGATCACAGTGATTGGGCACCGGATCTTTGCTATCCGGGAGCCGAGCTTCCTTTCATTCGCATCCCGCGCAATATTTCCTCGGTCATGCATGGCTCTTGCCGAAAGCCCCATAGCGCCTGCAGCGATGGGCTGGTGGCAGCGGATAACCGCGTTGCGCAATCCCTAACCGAACATGAAGATGGGACCTCGCTGCCCGAGCTATTGGTGCTGAGCGGCGATCAGGTCTATGTCGATGATGTGGCCGGCCCCATGCTGCAATCCATTACAGAGCTGGCCCATATTCTGAAGCTTCCCGACGAGCATTTGCCAGGGACTGAGAGCGGTTTTTCTGTCAGCGGCAAGGATCTGCGCGAAGCAGGCGGCAAGCTTTATAAGCGCGATCAGTTGCTGCCCGAAATCGACCAAAGCCCGTCCGTCTTTGATGTGCTCTTTGGTGGCACCAGCAAGCCGATCTTTACCTCGCTCCATGCCAAGAACCATCTGCTGACCTTGGCCGAAATGCTGGCCATGTATCTGCTGGTCTGGTCGCCCACCTGCTGGTCCTTGCTGTCAAAACCCAAAGCACCAAAAGACATCGCCGACGCCACCCGCAAGATGTATGACGCGGAAGTGGATGAGATAGCATCCTTCGTCGAGGGACTGTCCAAGGCGCGCCGCCTGCTGGCGCATTTGCCAACGGCCATGATCTTTGATGATCATGATGTGACCGATGATTGGAACCTGTCCCTCGCCTGGGAAGAAGCGGCCTATGACCACCCCCTGTCGCGCCGGGTGATCGGCAATGCCCTCATCGCTTATGGCATCAATCAGGGCTGGGGCAACAGGCCCGGAGCCATTGGCCGCGATCTGATGCCCATCTTCAAAGACGCGCTGGAACAGCCGGGAGCCGATGCCCATGATGAGGCCATCGACACCATTTTGAATTATCAGAAATGGGATTTTGAATGGCCGACCAATCCGCCGCTCATCGCCTTGGATACGCGCACGCGCCGCTGGCGATCTGAGCGCAACAGCCATTATCCGTCCGGCCTTTTGGACTGGGAAGCCGCAACGGACCTGCAAGCCCGCTTACGCGATAAGGATGCAGTGCTGCTTGTCTCAGCCGCACCAATCTTTGGCGTGAAGCTGATCGAGGTGGTGCAGAAATTCTTCACCCTCATCGGCAAGCCACTGATGGTGGATGCAGAATATTGGATGGCCCATCCCGGCACCGCCAGTGCCATTCTCAGCATCTTTCAGCATCGCAACACGCCCCGCCACTTCGTCATCCTGTCGGGCGATGTGCATTATTCCTTTGTGTATGATGTGCAATTGCGCAATGGCCGACGCTCGCGCACCGGGCAGAAGGGGCATAACCCGGAAATCTGGCAAATCTGTTCCAGCGGTATCAAGAATAAATGGCCGGACAAGCTCCTGGCCTTTCTCGATCACAGCAATCGCTGGGCCTTTTCGCCCCGCTCACCCCTCAATTGGCTGACGCGGCGCAGAGGCATGCGCATCGTCCCGCGAAAGCCGGTCGGCACACCCCATGGCAGGCGCATCCTCAACGCCTCCGGCATCGGACTGGTGGAACTAAGCGACGATGGAACCCCGCAACGCATCAGTCAACTGACCGCAGACGGCACAATCTATGACTTCGAACGAAGAGAAGGCGAAGCGCGTCTGGATTAGGTTGGGGACTCATCACCCCAGCAGCGGCGGTAATCTGTCCTTGAAGATGTTCGACTTCACGATGGAGGTATGGGTTTCGGCGCGGTCATGGAAGGGCATGAGGATGTCATCCAGCTCGGCAACATCGCGCAAGGCAAGACGGGCGACATAGCAATCCTCTCCGGTGACCCGGTCACAGGACATGAAGCGGGGTTGATCATTGATCATCTGTTCCACCCGATGCAATTGACCACTGCGGGGTTTGATCCGCACCAGAGCTTGCAATGTGTAACCAAGAGCGCGCAGATCCAGCCGCACACCAGTTCCCTCAATGACACCAATATCGCGCAAGCGGCGCAGACGCTCACCAACAGCGGGGCCAGACAGGCCGACATCCATTCCAATCGCCGCGAGGCTTGCCCGACTGTCAGCATCGAGACATTCGATGATGGCACAGTCTGTTTGATCCAGCTCTTTTGACATGAGGGCAGTTTGGCGAAATCAACCCACTTTGTGAAGGCATTTTTGCCAAATCACCTTCCAAATGCTTGGGACGAGGCCCCTCACTCCAAATATCATAAGGGTAGATATAAATATGACAGCGCGTTCTGAGAAAAGTTGCAGACTTTTCGGATAAGAATTCGCTGCAGGAAGAGACGGAGCCCGATCATGGATATTCAAAGAATTGCAGCTTTCAGCCGTGGTGAGCAAGGCGGCAACCCGGCTGGTGTAGTGCTGCTGGATCAGCCAGCGTTGGACACTGACATGGCACGCATTGCAGCCGAGGTGGGCTATTCGGAGACTGCCTTTGCCGTTCGCGAAGATGACAGCGGCAAAAACTGGCGCGTGCGGTATTTCTCGCCAGAGTCTGAAGTGCCTTTCTGCGGCCATGCCACCATCGCCCTTGGCGCGGCCTTGGGCCAACATGTGGGCGAAGGCAGCTTCAATCTCGCGCTGAATGAAGCCGCGATCAGCGTGTCCGCCGCGCCAAAGGATGGCGGCATGACGGCCACCCTCTCCTCGCCACCGACCAAAAGCAAGGCCCTGCCAGAAGCTGATCTTGCAGACATTCTGGCACTCTTTGATCTATCAGCCAAGGATCTGGATGAGCAATTGGCCCCGGCCCATATTCATGGCGGAGCAGATCACGCCGTTTTGGCGCTGAAGAACCGCACCAAACTGGCAGACATGCATTATGACCTGGATGAAGGGCGCACACTGATGCGCAAGCTCGGCCTTGTCACCATCATGCTTGTGTATATAGAGAGCAATCAAAGCTTTGACGTGCGCAATGCCTTTGCTTCAGGCGGCGTGCTGGAAGACCCGGCCACAGGTGCTGCCGCTGCCGCCTTTGCCGGATATCTGCGCGATCAGACCTGGCCCCATGGCGGCAAGATCACGATCCGTCAGGGCGAGGATATGGGCAGTCCGTCCCTCATCACCGTCGAGTTGAGCGAAGAGCGCGGCGCACCGGTCAAGGTCACCGGCCATGCCCGGAATATCAAATAGATCTGGCCCTATTTAAAAGTCTCTGGATGAAACTGGTTGGAACGAGTTCTGATCCGAAAAATCTGCAACTTTTCGGGAACGCGCTACCGGCTGTATGGCCAGCCCTCTCCCCTCCCAAACTGCCCATGAGAGTACCATGACGGGTGGGATGCAAAGGAGGAGAGGGCTTGGTGTTGAATTCCAAGCAACATTATCAGGCATTGAGGCCAATCGCCTGGTTGATCTCGATGCCTCTATTCGCCGCGCAATAGGTGGGGAATGGCACACGGGCAGAGACATCGATCTCACGCTGGATCCAGTCAAACTCTTCCAGCTTATAGAGCGAAGCCGACAAAGCCCGGTCGGTAATAGGCGCAAGGTCGCACCGAATGCCGGAAAAACGGCGCGGCGCACTGGTCAGCGCCAAAATCGGCACCGTCCAGCTTTTGCGAAGCAGCGAAAACTCCCCCTCATCCGGCACAGCTTTTACCAGACGACTGGCAATTTCAGCCGCTTCCACGCCCAATGGCGTCAGGCGAAATTCCGGCCGCAAGGGATGGCCATGGCCGGGATTGCGCTCCAAAAGCTTCAAACCAACCAGATGCTCCAGACTGAGAGAGAAAGAGCTACGGCTCGCCCCGGTCGCAGACAGCAAGGCAGCCTGCCGCCCGGCGACACCGGAATGCAGGACAGCAAGGATATTCAAAGACCAGGCGCGGGATGTAAGCTTGACAAGCGTTTTAATGTCCATAAAGTATAGTTACTTTATTTATTGACAAAAGGGAAGCACAATGGCGCTCGTCTCACTGGAAAATACCATCACCCTTGCCATCTCGGTTAAGGATCGCCATGCCAGCGCTGCCTGGTATGAGGAAAAGCTGGGCTTTGATCTGATCTATCATCTGGATGATGCAGGCTGGAGCGAATTGCAGACCAAGACAGAAGGCGTCACCCTGGGCCTTGGCGAACAGAATGATCCCAATCCGGGCAACAGCGTCCCGGTCTTTGGCGTCGCCAATCTGGCAAAGGCGCGAAAAGCACTGGAAGAGGCCAACGTGAAATTTGACGGCCCGACAGTCAGTATCGAAGGCATGGTGCATCTGGCCACCTTCTATGACCCCGATGGCAACGCCCTCATGCTCGCGCAGGATTTGTCAAAACATCCCTGACGGAACAAAAAACTTCGAACCCCATTTGAAGGATAAAACAAGCAGGTCTCCCCCGGGGCCTGCTTGTTTCTTTTAAGTCAGACTCTTGGAGATGACATGTGATCCCCCTGCCGATGACATCATTTCGGCATTTGCAAGGGCACAAAACCCTATCAAGACCCATAAAACATTTGTTATCGCACTTGCTGTTTAAACAATTAAAATCTAATGTTTAAACGAATCGCGAGAAATTAAACAATTGTTAGAAAAATTACGACTTAATGAGCGTGTTGGGACAAAATGCATGTAAACACCTGCCGGGGGAAACAATTCAATGTCTTGGAGCATGGGCCGCAGACGGATTTTCATAAGCTTTGTCGCATTTTTCGTTCTTGTCATCTTTACAGTGGACACGGGCACACCCGCGCTCATGAACCATCTCACAATTGTGGAAGCCGAAAGACTTTCATTGCATTGGCTCAATGCCTATTCCAAGACGAATGAACTGCCAGGACAGCCTGGCCAAAATAGTGAGGACCTAAGCGGCCTGATCGACCAGATCTTTACGCCAAAACACGAAAATCATCATTATGATGCGTCGGCAGCACCGAGCCCTGAACAATCAGATTTCAGTATCAACAATTCCTTCAACTCGGTTCTGGGTTACAGGATTTGCACAACACCAACCAAGTGCCCCATATCCGGTGGTTCCCCCGTTCAAAACAGCCATCTGACCTCTGAAGAATTCCGCAGTTTCAGGGAAGCACTCACGCTCGCCAAAATAGATGCCTTCCTGAATGCCAGCGCCGCAAAGCATGACCAGCGCATTGTAACCGTCATGGTCCCGTTGCTGCGGGACAACAAACCGCAAGCTGTTGCAATCATTGACGTCGTAAGATCAGAGTTCGAGCAAGCATTGTATGAAGGCATCCAGCAGGCAGCAATCTTTACGGCAGTCGTCATCTCGCTGATTTCGCTGGGCACCATCCTCATGTTGCTCAATATGGACGGCAAGCGGAGAGATGCCGAAACCGAAGCATCCTTTTTGGCCCTCCATGACTGTTTGACGGGCCTGCCAAACCGCCTCCAATTCAACACGATATTGAAACAATGCTTTGAAAAAGCAAAAGCCAATAAAGAGCGATTGGCTATTCTCAGGATCAATATCGATGGTTTCAAGGACACCAATGAGATCTTTGGCCATTCGGCTGGCGACCATGTCCTGAAAAGCGTCGGTCAGACTTTGAAGACAAATGCAGGCGGACAGGCCTTTGTTGCGCATTTGTCAGGAGATGAATTCGCCATCCTTCTCAAAAGTCTTGAGCATGAGAACGAAATCATCAGACTTTGCAATGCAATTCTGGAAATCCAGCAACAGCCGATATTCTTCAAAGGCAAGCATATCAGCACCTCGCTCAGCATCGGAATTGCAGAATATCCATTGGACTGCGATTCCCCGGAAGACCTGCTGAAACATGCGGAATTTGCGCTTGATCGTGCCAAGGCGATCGGACCTGGGCAATTCAACTTCTTTACCCAGGAACTCAATAAGGAAATGCAGCGCAGACGCAAATTGAAAATAGAACTAAGCCAAGCACTAAAGCACAACCAGCTCCAAATGCACTATCAGCCACAAGTGGATACGGCTTCCAATACACTCACCGGATTTGAAGCCTTGATACGCTGGCCCCATGAGAAAGAAGGTTTCATCCCACCATCAGAATTCATACCAATCGCAGAGCAGAATGGCATGATCAGCGAAATTGGCTACTGGACCCTGCAGACAGCTTGCCAGGAGGCGGCAAATTGGCCCGAAAATCATACAATAGCGGTCAATTTGTCGCCGATCATGTTCAATGACGGAGATCTGGTAGAGCGCATCAAGGATACGCTCGCCAAGACCGGACTGGACCCCCGTCGTCTGGAAATCGAAATTACCGAAAATGTCTTGTTGGATGACTCGAACCATATCAGCAGTCAGCTCGTCACCATTCGCAATTTGGGTATTGGCATAGCAATGGACGACTTCGGCACCGGATATTCCAGCTTGAGCTATCTGACGCGCATTCCCTTCACCAAGATCAAAATCGACCAATCCTTTATTCGAGGGCTGGATGACGGCAAGAATATCGACTCGATTATTCACGCCATCGTCGGAATTGGTGATAGTCTTGATGTATCAATCATAGCAGAAGGCGTTGAGAGTACCGACCAGCTTCTGAGACTGAATGCAGCAGGCTGCTACATCATTCAGGGATATTTGTTCGGCAAACCATCTTCAAAACCCGCATTGGATCTGGATCCCATCTCACGCATCGCCAAGCAACCGGTTCACAAGGAACTGCGATCAAAAATCGAAGCTGGAATGAACAAGGCTGTCGGCTTTAATTAGACACAGAACCCAAAGGAGTGGAGATGTCAGCAGATGATAGGCAATCGGGAGATTTGCTTTCCAACTCCATAGTCGGCAAGCTTTTCTTCTTTCCCCGTTTGAATGTCACAACACGCCTTGTTGCCGGTTTTTCGATCATTGCAGGCATCAGCATTGCAGTCGGAATCATCGGTCTGTATTTCATCCATCAAATTGATGACAATCTGAACCGCATTACAGATGTGACAGCGCCGACTGTCGAGGTTGCCGATGACTTGATCGCAAATATCTGGCAGTCAACCAAGGTCGCTGAAGAAAGCATCCTGGTAAAAACACCACAAGGCCTGACATCCCTGATCGACGAGTTCGATGGGTTGCGGATCGAGTTCGACAAGAATTATGTCGAACTGCGGTCCCTGCTCTCCAATCAAAGCCTGTTGGATGAGCTCCTTGCATCTGAACGTAAAAATATCGAATTCAGAAAACGCGCCCATGAAATGTTCGGCTCCCGGCGCACCGAATTGGTTGAACAGGAACGAAGCGACAAGCTGCTGGCCGACTTCAATCGCATGAGTGCGACATTGATCGTTTCCCTGACCGAGTTTGCCGAGGAAAATGAAGCGGAACTTCTTCATGCCGAGATAGAAAGTTCAACGGAGCAATCCTCCCGGACCAAAGCAGAAAACAACGCTCTGGGTCAGTCGGTCATCCAGGATTATCCTGTTGTCGAAGCTGCCCTGAAGCTCCAAAGACTCGTAACCGAAATAAGAGACACTGCAAGAGCATTTCTTGCCGCAAAAACCACACCTCGCCTTATCGAGGCACAGGCCGATTTCAATCGACTGCACAATGAATTGAATCCTCAGATCGAAATCTTGCGACAATTTGCAGAGAGCGAGGAAGACAAGAAGGATGTCGTCGACCTTCGATCTGTCCTGAAAAACTGGATCGCCATCGCTCAAAATGATGACGGTTTATTCAAAAGCCATCTGAACAAACTGACAGCAACCCAGAATACCTATGAACGCGCCGAACTTCTGGAAATCAACGCAGAAAACATGGCTTCTGCGCTCAACCGCGTCGCCGACTTTGCCGATGCAATCAATGATAGCGCTGATGAGGAAGCAGCAGCTGTTGTTGATCGCGCACGAAAAGTCATCGCGTTGTTTCTGACGCTGGCAGTATTGGTATCCTTTCTTCTGGCCCTGATGGTATTTGGGACCGTTGCCAAACCAATCAAGGCACTGGCAAGAGCCATGGTCGATCTGGGTGAAGGAGACAATACCTCGACCATCGATCTTGGAAAGAGATCGGATGAAATCGGAGAGCTCGCCTCGACATTCAATGACATGGCACTGAAATTGGACAAGGCAGCCAAAAATCTCGAAGGGCAGGTATTGGCTCGTACGGCTGATCTGAATGCAACCAACCAGCGATTGGAAGAAGAGTTGACGCGACGCCAAGCCTTGGAAGATCAATTGGTGCGCGCCCAAAAACTTGATAGCCTGGGCACTCTGGCAGGTGGAGTGGCCCATGATTTCAACAACATGCTCTATGTGATATTGGGTTGCTCCGAGATCGCCCTGAAAAAGGTCACCAAACGGAATGCCGCTTATGATTCACTGGTCCGAATAGAAAAAGCTGCCAGACGTTCCGCGACGATCGTACGCCAGATCCTGTTTTTCAGCAGGCATGAGAAACCGGACCGTCAACCGTTGGAAATCTCCAAGGTGACCGAAGATTCCATCATGTTGCTGCGTGCCGGGCTCCCCTCGTCCCTCAAACTTGATGTCGATACGCATCAGGATTGCGGCCTCATTCTGGCAGATGAAACTCAGATCCATCAGGTCATCGTGAATTTCGTCACGAATGCCTTTCACGCTTATGAGAACCGCGCAGGTACAGTATCTGTTGTGACAAGACCTGCAATTGTTGACGAGGACTTTTGTACGCAACATATTGGCCTGACGCCGGGATGTTATGCGCGTATTCGGATTTCAGATACCGGGTGCGGAATTTCTTCGGAAAACCTGCCCCGGATTTTTGATCCGTTTTTCACCACAAAACCGGTCGGAGAAGGAACAGGACTGGGACTTTCCGTTGCTCACGGGATCGTCTCCAATCATGGAGGTGTGATTGTTCTTTCAAGCACTCCGGGCGATGGGACAACAGCCGATATCTATCTGCCAACCATCACTTCAGAGCCTCTGGCAATAGCCGATCAAAATAGATGATAAAAAGACAAGTCCACTACCAAGATAAGAAAGCAAGTCACCATGACGAATATTCTGATCATTGATGATGAACCGTTGATTTGTGAAATGCTTGACCTGCTTCTTTCAGCCGAAGGATATGATGTCGTCACCGCAATGGATGGCAGAGAAGGCGTCTCCAAATTCTCGGATCGCCATATCGATGTGGTGGTAACCGACATCATCATGCCAGAGGGCGACGGATTGGAGGTCATTCAGGAGATAAAGGACCGCAACCCCCACGTAAAGATCATCGCGATATCAGGCGGCTCCCGCATCGGACATGTCAATCTTCTGGAGATGGCCAGCAAGTTGGGCGCAATCAAGGTATTTTCCAAACCTCTGGATCATGCAGAATTGCTGAAAGCGATAAAAGAATGCGTCAACCAGATGCAGGGATCAAACGTCATCAAACTACGATAAAGAGCACCCAAATGCTCACAAGTCAGGTTTCATGGCACCATGAAGAGGACAATGAGGCGGCCCAACCTGATCTATCCATTTTCTCGAAACCCGCGCCACATATCCGCACTTTTGACAGGAAACCTTGATCTGGCGTGTGGTCTGTTTGGCCGATGGTTGCGAACTGGTCGGGGTCATTTCCGCACTTGGCAAATCGCCAACCTGTTTCAGGATCGGATCCGATAGTTCCAGAAACAATCTACCGGGCTTTGCTTCCGTTTTTCTGCCCTTCAGGCCAATGGAAATAGCAAGATGACGGAACAAATGCCCGTGCGTATCCTTTGCACCACAAGCGATCTTGCACATTTGATGCGCAATCGCACCAGCCACCTCTACCGGATCGGATCGATCAGGCCGGACAAAAATGACGAATGACGCATCCTCTTCCTGAACCCAGGTCTCGGCAGTATTGCCTCCCCGTGATCCCGTGCTGGGAAAACCACTTTTGATCTCGAACTCAGGCATCGGGAAATCAAGATCTGAGAACCAGGGCTTCATGGCAGACGCCACGACCAGCAACCACTCATCGCGCGTTGTGACCTTGTTTTCCGCCAGGCTTGTCTGTTTCACCCGCATTTCATCTCCTCGGAAGCAGATCACACATCTTCGCGCATAACACCGTCACCAGTGCCTCATGATCCCGCACCCCTTGCAACAGATCAGTTCGAAATTAGCCGATTTCCAAACCGGACGCCACCATCGAAACGAATAATCATGGAAGAAAGTAACTAAACATTAATTGAACATGTTTAACTAAATATATATGCGTTTAAACAACAATTAGAACGTTTAATTGAATATGGTTTCGAGGAGTGTCTCATGCAACCGACGAGTGGAGAAGAAATGAGCAGACCCAATCGGTTCCTGCTTAACAATTATAGCATTGCAACCAAGCTCATTACCGGCTTTGTCGTCATTACAATGCTATGTGGTGTCATGAGTGGTGTCGGGCTGTTCTATATTGATTCAATCGAGGATACGCTCAACGAGCTCACGGATGTCGCCGCTCCAACCGTTGAAACCGCAGATGATCTGATCATCAATATCGAAATCGCACATGAGATTATCGAGGAGGTTGCTGCAGCCGAAAGCCTCTCGGAAGTACAAAAACTGGAAACAAAGTTTTCAGATCAAGCCAGTGCATTTCTCAAATCCCATGCAGAACTCCAAGTACTGCTGGCCAATCGCACACTTGCAACCAATCTTGAAACTGCATTGAAAAGCCATTCATTGTTCCTCGAGCAATCAGACAAGATGTTCGATCACCGGAAAACCCAGATCCAGGAACAGACCAAAGCGACGGCCCTCCTGTCAGACTTCGATTCCATCGGATCCAGACTGATTGTTGCGCTGGATGAATTTGCACTGGAAAATGAAGCGGAAATGGCCGCAGCCGAGGAAAAAGGCGACAGACTTGAAGCTGCAGCCGCATCCGGTGCAGCGGTTAATGCACTTTTGGGGCAATTGTTCGATCAGGATTATCCGGTTGTCGAAGCTGCACTGAAACTGCAGCGCCTGACCATGGAAATTCAGGATACAGCCGGTGAATATCTCGCTGAAAGCTCTGATAAGAATCTGGACGCAATCAACAAGGAATTCGCAAGTCTATATAAGAAGACTGCTGGTCATCTCGAAATTCTCGCAAAGCTTGCCGAGACAGCAGAAGACAAGAGCGACGCTTCAAACCTCAAAAGTCTGTTTGCAACCTGGTCGGAACGCGCAAACAATGACGGACAACTCTTCGACACAAGACGAAAAACACTACAAGCCAAACAAAGTGTACGAAACTGGAAGAAAAATGCTGAAACCAGCGCGGATGAGATTTCAATAGTCCTGAATGACATCGCAGAAAAAGCAGATGCAATCAACCGTGGCGCCGACGAAGAAGCAGCCGGCAAGGTGCACGAAGCACATTCCATGATCATCGCAACGCTGTTGCTAAGCGCTGTACTGGCAACCATCTTGATCATCATGATCTTGAAAACAATCATTCGGCCGCTCAATTCCATGACCTCAATCATGAGCAAGCTGGCCAATGGCAATGACGAGGTCGACGTTCCGGCACAGAACCGGCTCGATGAGCTTGGAAAAATGGCCAAAGCAGTCCAGATTTTCAAAGAGAACGCCATTCGCAATCATAAACTCGAAGCTGAAAAAGAAGCCGAGAAACGACGTCAGGAAGAGGCCGCCCGCCTCATGCGCATCGAATTGTCAGATACATTTCAGGCAACCGTCGGCGGAATCGTCAACACGGTGTCTTCCGCTGCCACCGAGATGCAAGCATCCGCCCAGGCATTGTCATCAACCTCCGAAGAAACCACCCGGCAATCGACAAGGGTCACAGCCGCAGCAGAAGAAACATCAACCAACGTACAAGCCATATCCTGCGCAACGGAAGAACTGGCAAGTTCTGTGACAGAGATTGGTCGCCTTGTCAGTGAATCAGAAGCAATTGCCGGGTCGGCAGTTGGAAATGTTCAGGAAACCAATGAGCGAGTTCAGCATTTGACCGCTGGTGTCGAGAAAATTGGAGCGGTGGTCGCATTGATCACCGATATTGCCGAACAAACCAATCTGCTGGCGCTCAATGCCACAATTGAAGCCGCACGAGCAGGGGAGTCTGGCAAAGGGTTTGCCGTTGTTGCCAGCGAAGTGAAGGAGTTGGCTGGCCAGACAGCAAAGGCAACAGATGAAATTGGCCTTCAGATCAAGGAAATTCAGGAACTCACCTTCGATACGGTCTCTTCAATCGAAACGATTGGTGAAACCATCAACAACAACAAGGAAATTTCCTCGGCAATTGCTTCTGCGATCGGACAGCAAAGCTCCGCGACCCATGAAATCGCCCAAAGCCTGGAAAAGGCCGCCTGTGGAACCGTTGAAATGACGACCAGCATCAGTGGTGTCAATGAAGCCGCCTCCGAAACCGGACAATCAAGCCATCAAATGCTGGAAGCAGCATCAGAACTCTCCCAGCAGTCGGAAACATTAAGTGTCGAGGTGAAAAAATTCCTTACACAGATCCGCGCCGGATAACACGAACGATAATAAAGTACAGATGAATAGTCTGTCGAAGGTGAAAGATAGAGAGATTAAGGGGCCTTTTTTTGCCGATTTTCTTGTCGAGAGACATAGATTTCAGGGAGAAAGGCCTCTTTTACAGGTAAAATAACCAGAACCTGAGTCTGATAGCCTTGAAATTGACATCAAATCCTGCCAAATAGGGGGCAACACGTTTCGAGCCATCAATGGCACCAGTTTTTCCGGCTTGCCGGCATCTTCGGTTTCCTCCTGATTTTTGCGAACGTTTCAACACCATTGGCATTGCGCCATGGGCACTATCTCCCGTTCGCCGCAGGCTCGGGACTACTTAGATAAGGTATCTACTATGACTATCGGCACCGTTAAATTCTTCAACACCACCAAAGGTTTCGGCTTCATTCAGCCAGACGATGGCGGCAAAGACGCATTCGTTCACATTTCTGCTGTTGAGCGTTCCGGTCTTACCACCCTCAACGAAGGCCAGAAGGTCTCCTACGAGCTGCAGAACGACCGTAACGGCAAAGTTGCTGCTTCCAACCTTGAGCTGGTTGACTAAAAAAATCTTGCCAAGACCACCCATGGGTGGTCTTGGTTCTCCACAAAGGCTTACTCATGATCAGTATTGTGAAGAAAAAAGCCGAAGAACGTTTGGCTGCAATTCAAAAAGCGCAGCAGGCTATCCTGAACGAACAGGAAGAACAGGCATCTGAGGTCAGAAAAAATACAGCACGCCTCAAAGCCCAACGTCTGGCCAGAGAAAAAGCCGAACAAGACCTCGCGTCTCAAGCAAAATCCGGCCAAGGCGCCAAAAAACGCAAATAGCGTCCCTCCTCTCATATTTCATCAAACATGAGGCCATGTTCGAAAAGCCTTGTATTTGTGATGCTTTTGCTGTATCTCCCCCATTCTTGCCTGTGCGTGGACGATAGTCCTGGGACCTTCCCTGATATCAGCGGCGCAAGACTTCTTGCTTACAGTCTGGGATATAAGGTCCCAAATGATTGTAGCCGGGATGAACCGAGTAAGGTTCAAACCCCATAGGCAGCTTTTCTGCGCAAGCTTCCCCCTTATAAAACAAACGCCATTGCTCGCAGCGATTCCGCGCGATCAAGTGATGGCATATGGAAAAAATCTTTGACCAATTTTACTGAGCTCGGTCTGGCCGAGCCAATTCTGCGTGCCCTGCAAACCCAAGGCTATGCGCAACCGACCCCAATTCAGACCAAAGCCATTCCTGTTGCCTTGTCCGGTGACGACATTCTGGGCATCGCTCAGACAGGCACCGGCAAGACGGCCTCTTTCGTATTGCCCATCCTGGATCGCCTTGCCCGCAACGACAAGCGCCCAATTCCAAAAGCAACCAATGCACTGATTTTGGCACCAACCCGAGAATTGGTGGCCCAGATTGCCGAGAATATACGCAAATACAGCAAGAATATGCGGGTTTCCGTTACCATCATCGTTGGTGGTGTAAAGATAGGACCGCAAACCAAGAAACTCGCAAGCGGCAGCCACATCATTGTGGCAACACCGGGCCGTCTGCTCGACCATCTCAATAACGGCCATGTTTCCCTCAGCCAGACCAAATATGTGGTACTGGATGAAGCTGATCACATGCTCGACCTTGGCTTCATTCCCGATATTCGCCGGATCATGAAGCAATTGCCGAAAAAGCGTCAGACCTCTCTGTTGTCCGCCACCATGCCAACGCAAATCCGCGCCTTGGCAAAGGATTTCCAGACAGATCCGGTGGAAGTCGCCGTGGCTGTTGAATCCAAACCCATCGAGCGCATCACCCAAAGCGTGCGCCATACCAGCAGCTCTGCCAAGCGCGATGAAGTAACGCGCATTCTGAGCGCTGAGGATGTCGAGCGCGCCATCGTCTTCACCCGTACCAAGCGCGGGGCAGATCGGGTGAGCCAGCATCTGCAAAAAGCAGGCCTTGCCGCCACCGCCATCCATGGCAACAAAAGCCAGGGCCAGCGGACGCGCGCCCTTGCCAGCTTCAAGAACGGTGAGATCAATATCATGGTTGCCACCGATATCGCCGCGCGTGGCATTGACATCGATGATGTCTCGCATGTGGTCAACTTCGAGCTGCCGGAAGTACCGGAAGCCTATGTCCACCGCATTGGTCGAACCGCACGCGCAGGCCGCACCGGCACCGCGATCTCACTATGCGATGCGACCGAAGCCAAGCTTTTGCGGGATATAGAAAAACTGATCGGCACTCGATTGCCAACCGATGGCACGGAGCCGCTTCCCTTTGACAAGGAAGCTGCGAAAGCCAAAAATGCCAGACGCAATCCGCGCCAAGCAACACAAGGCAAAAAGGCCAAGCCCCATCGCAAGGGTCAGGCCGCCGGCAAACCCAAATTGGCCAGCACCAAGCCCTGGTCCCCTATGGAAGCAAGCGCTGCTGCCTCCAACGATTCCGGCACCGCTGAGCGCAGCAATGACCAACCAAAGCGTGACAACAGAAAACGCAATGGTGGCGCAAAGGCAGACGGCGGCAATCGCTCATGGTCTCGCAACCGCCCTGATGCGCGCAATCAGAATAATGCGCGTAGAAGGAAACCACGGGCGAGAGCAGAAGCGACGGCTTAAAGGCTTGCCTAGAAGCTCTGAACCAAGCCCTCTCCCCCTCCCAAACCACCCGTCAGGTACCCTCGGTACGTTTGGGAGGGGGAGAGGGCTGGTGATACGGCCTACAGCGCGTTCCCGAAAAGTTGCAGAACTCGCTCTTAAAAGTCTCAATCAGAGACTTTTAAATCGGGCACCAGCTTTAATTCCATATGCGGCAGGGTCCGACCGGGAATTGATCCCGACGGTTCCTGCCCGATGGTCTCAAGACCTTGTGCTTCATAAAAAGCGGTGGCACCTGGGTCTGCATAAAGATAGAGCGATGCCAGATCGCGGGATTTGGCGTCCTCCACCACAATATCCCAAAGGATTTGGCCGATGCCCTTTCGCTGATGATCGGGATCGATGAAGAGCGCGCAGACCTCGGCAGCCTTGCCATCTGCATCCGGCATCAAGCCTACCATGCCGCAAATGCCGTCATCGACTGCCACCCAATAATCGGTGGTCCGGAAATCTTCTTCGCGCACCGTCAGCTCATCGCGACAGGCTTCCATGAAGGCATCATCATAGCCATTGGACTGCTTGGAACGCATGGAGAGATCGCTCAAGGCGTCCGCGTCTGATAGCCGCGCTTTTCGGGTCGTGATAGACATAGATCGAGTTCCTTTCCTCCCACCAACTACCAGATATAGTGCTGAAATTTTAGGCATCAAGGACAGCATAAAATGGCACAAATGCTAGTCTTTTTGGATCTAAGCTATTAAAAATAAACAGCTTCCCTTGAAAAAGGCCCTTTCGATACACACTCTATAGAGCATCCACACATCATTGCTGGCTCAAAAAAGACCTTTCGGCAGTGCAACATACTACTAGCGAATATCTTGCAACTGCACTCCGTTTAATTTAACTAAGGGGCGAAATGGGCTTGTTCGAGCTCGTTTATCGGCATCTGGTGCGCTTCTCGTTGGATTGAGATCATAATCAAACACAAAAGATTCGCAGCAGAAAACTAGAACCTGCGCGGTGAAGACTTTCAGCGCGACATGTTCCGGGCCGTCTGCGAGCTACTCGAGCTATCTGCAATACTAAAGCACCGGGACCACTCATGAGCTTGTACACAAACTACCTCGACGAGATTGAAACTCGAAAAATCCAGGGTCTGCATCCAAAGCCTATTGACGATGGTGCACTCGTTGCCGAGTTGATCGCGCAGATCAAGGATACAGGTAACGAGCATCGCGAAGACTCCCTCAAATTCTTCATCTATAACACGCTGCCAGGCACGACCAGCGCTGCAGGCGAAAAGGCAAAATTCCTCAAGGAAATCATTCTTGGCGAATCCGAGATTGCTGAAATCTCCATTGCCTACGCTTTCGAGCTGCTGTCCCATATGAAAGGCGGCCCATCCGTTGAGGTTCTCCTCGATCTGGCACTGGGTGATGATGCTGACATCGCTTTCCAGGCAGCTGACGTTCTGAAAACCCAGGTCTTCCTGTATGAGGCCGACACCGACCGCCTTGAAGAAGCCTTCAAAGCTGGCAGCGCTGTCGCCAGGGACATCCTGGAAAGCTATGCCAAGGCAGAATTCTTCACCAAGCTTCCTGACGTGGAAGAAGAGATCAAGGTTGTGACCTATATCGCTGGCGAAGGCGATATCTCCACCGATCTTCTCTCACCAGGTGGTCAAGCCCACTCTCGCTCGGACCGCGAGCTGCACGGCCAGTGCATGATGACCCCGGAAGACCAGGTCGCCATCCGCGAATTGCAAAAACAGCATCCCGACAAGCGCGTCATGCTGATTGCTGAAAAAGGCACCATGGGCGTTGGCTCTTCCCGCATGTCTGGCATCAACAATGTGGCGCTTTGGACCGGCAAGCAGGCCAACGAATATGTTCCTTTCGTGAACATTGCACCGGTTGTTGCCGGTACCAACGGCATCTCTCCAATCTTCCTGACCACCGTTGGCGTGACCGGCGGCATCGGCATTGACCTCAAGAACTGGGTCAAGAAGCTGGATGATGACGGCAACCCGATCCTGAACAATGATGGCAACCCGGTTCTGGAACAGAAATATTCTGTCGCCACCGGCACCGTCCTGACCATCAATTCCAAGGACAAGAAACTCTATAGCGAAGATGGTGGCGAAGAGCTGGCCAATGTGGCCGCTGCTTTCACCCCGCAAAAGGTAGAATTCATGAAGGCTGGCGGCTCTTACGCCATTGTCTTCGGCAAGAAATTGCAAAGCTTTGCGGCCGAGACCCTCGGCGTGGAACCGGCTCAGGTCTTCGCAGCAGCCAAGGAAATCTCTCACGAAGGTCAAGGCCTGACTGCCGTTGAGAAGATCTTCAACAAAAACGCACGCGGCACCACACCAGGCGCTGTTCTGCATGCTGGCTCTGACGTGCGTGTGAAGGTCAATATCGTTGGCTCCCAGGACACCACCGGTCTGATGACCTCTCAGGAACTGGAAGCCATGGCGGCAACCGTCATTTCCCCATCCGTGGATGGCGCTTACCAGTCCGGTTGTCACACCGCATCCGTCTGGGACAAGAAAGCACAAGCCAACATCCCGCGCCTGATGAAATTCATGAACAAATTCGGCCTGATCACCGCGCGTGATCCCGAAGGCGAATATCATGCCATGACCGACGTGATCCATAAGGTGCTGAACGACATCACCGTGGATGACTGGGACATCACCATTGGCGGTGACAGCCACACCCGCATGTCCAAGGGCGTGGCATTTGGCGCTGACTCCGGCACCGTGGCGCTGGCGCTGGCAACCGGTGAAGCCACCATGCCGATCCCTGAATCCGTGAAGGTGACCTTCAAAGGCAAGATGGCCGACCACATGGATTTCCGCGATGTGGTGCATGCCACCCAGGCACAGATGCTCAAGCAGCATGGCGACAATGTCTTCCAGGGCCGCATCATCGAAGTGCATATCGGCACCCTGCTGGCAGATCAGGCCTTCACCTTCACCGACTGGACCGCAGAAATGAAGGCAAAAGCCTCCATCTGTATTTCCAACGATGACACCCTGATCGGATCACTGGAACTGGCCAAGAGCCGCATCCAGATCATGATCGACAAGGGCATGGAAAATGAGGCCAAGACCTTGCAAGGCCTGATCGACAAGGCGGACAAGCGTATTGCCGAGATCAAGTCTGGCGAAAATCCAGCCCTGACCCCGGATGACAACGCCAAATACTTCGCTGAAGTGGTTGTGGATCTGGACGAAATCGTCGAGCCGATGATCGCCGACCCGGACGTGAACAATGCCGACGTTTCCAAGCGCTACACCCACGACACCATCCGCCCTGTCTCCTATTATGGTGGCGAGCGTCAGGTGGATCTGGGCTTCGTTGGCTCTTGCATGGTGCATAAGGGCGATGTGAAAATCGTGGCTCAGATGCTGAAAAACCTGGAAGAAACCAAAGGTAAGGTCGAGTTCAACGCACCGCTTGTTGTTGCCGCTCCAACCTACAACATCATCGACGAGCTGAAAGAAGAAGGCGACTGGGATATCCTGCAAAAATATTCAGGCTTTGAATTCGACGATCTGTTCCCCAAAGATGCTGCCCGTACCGAATATGAGAACATTCTCTATCTGGAGCGTCCGGGCTGTAACCTCTGCATGGGCAACCAGGAAAAAGCCGAAAAAGGCGACACCGTTCTGGCAACATCCACCCGCCTCTTCCAGGGCCGTGTGGTGGAAGATTCTGAAGAGAAAAAAGGTGAATCCCTGCTGGCGTCCACGCCTGTGGTTGTTCTGTCCGCAATCCTTGGCAGAACCCCAACCATGGACGAATATAAAGACGCGGTGAAAGGCATCGACCTCACCAAATTCGCCCCTCCTCTGCAGGTGCCTGCAGACAGCAAGTCAGTTCATTTCTAAGAAAGAGCGCATTCGACGAAAAGTTGCAGACTTTTCAGACAAGAATTCGCTTCAGAAAAAAGAGCTACTTGAATAAAAGAATACAAAAAGGCCGCTCTCGCAGCGGCCTTTTTGTGTCTGACTTCAGTGCAAGATTTTGAAGAACGATTGGTGGTTCAGCTGCCACTCAGGATCATGCGATAGCGCATTTGATCGAAGATCACGGCCAGGATCAGAAGCGCACCAAGCAGCACCATCTGCATGTAGGAGCTGACCTGCGCCAGGTTCATTCCATTTTGCACAAGAACAATGAAGAAGGCACCCAGAACGACATTCTCGACCCGTCCGATGCCCCCGCGCAGAGAAACACCAGCAATCACACAGGCGGCAATCGATTCAAGCGCGATTGTACTGCCGAGATTGGCCTCGCCCGACTCGACCCGTGCTGTCAGAAGCAGGCCGGTGAGTGAGGCAATCAGCGCGCAGATGACATAGGCCATCACCAGCGTTTTTTTGGTATTGATCGCAGACAGACGTGCCGCCTTGATGTTACCGCCAACTGCATAGACCTGCGTGCCCAGACGAGTGCGTGACATGAACATCCACATCACGATGATGCAAATCACAGCGATGATAACCGGGACAGGCACCCCGAGAATACGGCCAAACCCGAATGTATCACCAAAGGCAAAAGGCAGGTTGGACACCGGCACACCGCCCGTCAGAAAAAGCGCCAGCCCCGCACCAACGGAAGAGACACCAAGGGTCATGATGAAAGGCGAAACATCAAAATAGGCAACGCCGATGCCGTTGATCAGACCAACAGCCATGGCCGCTGCAAATCCCATGAATGCGCCCAGAAGTATCACCAGCCAGATGGCATCGGGAAATATACCAGCAAACCAGACCATCCCGAGAGCCGAAACAACCGATGTAAGGGCAATGGCGGTGCCCACGGAAAGGTCGAAGCCGCCCGAAATCAGAACCAGCATCTGCCCCATGGAAACCAGAACCAGATATACCGACTGACGCGCCACATTGATCAGATTCTGGCCTGTCAGGAATTTCGAGGACAATATGGTGAAGATGACCAGAGCCGTGGCAAGGAAAAACGGCAGGACCCCAACTTTGATGAATATCTTTCGAATGAGATCAAACGGCCCGGATTTTTGTGTTTCTGTTATCATTGTTTTGCTCCGCTTTCATCGAAGAAATATTTGAGGACTTGTTCTTCGGTCATGTCATCGCCCGATAGCTCTGCGGAGATATGGCCATGAGCCAGAACAATCATGCGGCGTGAGAGATGCAGGACCTCGGGCAGATCAGAGGAGATGACAACAACGGCCTTGCCCGATTCCGCCAATTCCTTGATCAGAAGATAAAGGGCTGCTCTCGTGCCCATATCGACGCCAACCGTTGGCTCGTCAAAAATGATCAGATCAGCATTTTGACCAAAGCATTTTCCAAACAGGACTTTTTGCTGATTGCCACCTGAGAGCTGGGAGACCGGTTTCGATCGATATCCATCATGCAATTCCACATGATTGGAAATCGTGGCAGTCTCCGAATTGACTTCGGACCATTTCACAAATTGAGAGTTTCCTCCCACTTTGTCGCCCATGATCAAATTGATCGCGAGATTGTCCTTGGAGGATTTGGCGAGATCCAGACCCTCGGCCTTCCGATCCGGTGACAGATAATAGATGCCCTGCCGAATGATCTCGCGCGTGGATGCATGGCTGATATCCTTGCCCTTCATGGTGACCGTGCCGCCCAAACGAAGGGCCAGCCCCATCACCGTGCGAAACAGACGCGACTTGCCGGAGCCAACCAGACCCGCAACGCCAAGAACCTCGCCAGCGCGAACGTCAAAGCTTGCATTGTGAATGCCCACTGTTTGCAAGTTCTTGACCGACAGGACCACCTCACCGGATCCATGCGCGATTTTGGGATAGATCTCATCAATGGCACGCCCTGTCATCATTTCAACAAGAGCATCCTCATCGGTGTCAGCCATATCAATTGTTCCGATTTTTCCACCATCGCGCAACACCGTGACCCGGTCGGCGATCCGGGTAAATTCCTGAATGCGGTGTGAGATATAGACAATGCCCACACCCTTCGCCTTGAGCGCATTCACAAAGTCAAAGAGGTGATCAACTTCCTTGTCGGTCAATGACGCCGTCGGCTCGTCCAGAATCAGAACTTTCAGATCACCATGGAAGGCTTTGGTAATCTCGACCATTTGCTGTTGCGCCCGCGAGAGCTGCGCCACGATCTTGTTCGGATCAATGGCAAAGCCAAGCTCAAGCAACATGTCGCGTGCCCGTTTACGCATCATACGGTGGTCGATGAAAAGCCCGTTTCTGGGCTCCCAGCCAAGAAAGATATTCTGGGCAACGGTCAGGGTCGGGATCAGGGAAAATTCCTGAAACACCGTATAAATGCCCTTTGCCTGCGCATCTGCCACATTTTCGAACGTCACCTCCTGACCATCAAGAACAACGCTCCCCTTTGAGGGCATGTTCGCGCCGGCAAGCATGGAGATGAGGGTTGATTTTCCGGCACCATTCTCTCCGAAGAGAACATGCACTTCGCCTGACTGCAGATCAAAATCAACGGAATCGAGCGCAAGAATTCCGGGATATTGTTTCGTCAAAGCCTTTGTTTGTATGAGTGGTGTCGCAGTCATCTGTCGTTTCCTAGAGAAAAATGCGGGTCAGCTGAGCTGACCCCAACTGGCCCGCAGTCCAGGGAGAAATGTTTACTTGGACACAGAGAAGACTGGCGCAAAACCATCTGGTGGAAGGATGTTCGTACGTTCGACTTTGCCAATATTGTCCGGGTCAACCACGAAGATTTTCGGTCCCACATGCTTCACGAAGTCCTTGCCTTCGAGAATGCGAACAGCCTGATCTATGGCAATGCGACCTTGAACCACCATGCTGTCAGCAGGTGCGGCCAGAATGAAACCGCGTTGAATGCCGGTATAGACGCCCGGTGTCATGTAAAACGCCAGAAGATCCACCTTGCCTTTCAAGCCACGTTCGCGGATGACGCCTTGCGCAGCTTCCGCGGTGACCGCAGTCCCGGCCAGATAACGAACATCGGGATTGGCCTGAAGAACATCTTCAACGAGTTTGAGCTGTGTTTCCTTGCCGGTATCCCCAAAGCGAGGCTCCAGAACTTCAACAGCAGACCCCTTCACCGCTTCCAGAAAGCCGGAATGGGCAGCTTCGACCCAACCCGCACCTGCAGGCCCCGGAAACCAACCAACCTTGACAGGATCAGAACCGGCAGGATGCCTGGCTGCAAGATACGCACCCGTTTCACGCCCCATGGTTTTGAAGGAAACCAGTGATTTTGCCTTGATGTCAGAAGAGGACACACCATTGATGACATCAATAACAGGAACGCCCTTGGCCGCTACTTCTCCAATGACATTGTTCAAACCATCAAAGGAGATTGCACCAACCACAACCGCATCAGCACCACCAGATACACAATCTTCGATCTGACTGATCTGACGGTTGAGCTCGGTATAGCCACCTGCTTCGACAACATTGAGATTGACACCAAGCCGTTTTGCTTCATCAGTGACGCCATAATCCACGCCAAGCCAATAAGCGTCTTTCATATGCGGGAAAGAGACGCAGATATTCCAGGCCTTTTCGGCAGATGCAAGGGCCTCATATATGACTTCGCTGGTTTTACCCTCGGCAGAGAATGCCGGAGTTACTTCTTCCGCGGCGTAAGGAAACCATGCCTCTTCGGCGAGAGCCGCTGCTGGAATGGATGCAGCAAGCATAAGAGCCGCTGTTGCTTTCAATGTGAATTTCATGTCCTGTCCTCCTTGTCAGTCAGAATTTATTGCGAGTGTTCTCGTCTGTTTGGATGTCTCGCCTTCCAGAGCATATTCCCGAAAAATATATGCAGCTTTTGGACTAAGTATTTTTGGAAACAATGACTTGGCCATTTTGAATGACCGGGCATTCATCCAAGATGCTCTAGGCGAGTTCTTCTCTTATCTTCTGCAACAACAGCTTTCGGTCATTGCGTGCTGCAATTGCCGCCCTCATATCGACACGTTCAAATTTCACCGGCGTGTGAGGCTGAAGTTGACCGATCAAATCCATATCTGCCGAGATGATTGCGCCCAAAGTGAAATAACCACCGCCGGAAACAGCATCACGATGCAAGACAATGGGTTCTGTTCCACCAGGCACCTGGATGGAGCCGTAGGAATAGCAACCATCGACAATATTTGAGGGATCCGCACCGGCACCAAAGGGTTGTTCGCGATCTACGAACTCAAGTGGCCTGCCACCTTTGAAGCGATACCCCATACGGTCTGCTTCTGGCGCAACCATCCATTCATCCTCAAAGAAACCATTGCCCGCCGCCTCAGTGAGACGGTGCCAATAAAGCCCTGGCAAAACTCGAAGAATTGCTGGACTACCGGGCATCCTACGCAGATTTTCGGGCGCAAAACGACCTGCTCCGGGCCCTTCATCACCACCCGTTGGCAATTCGTCACCGGCCTGAACCGCACGCCCTTCAACCCCACCAAGCGCCCCGATCGGATAGGTGGATCGACTGCCAAGCGCCTTGGGAGTGGTGATGCCACCACTGACCGCGATATAAAGGCGCGCACCCGATTGAAGAAATTCAAAGCTCAGAGTTTGCCCGGCTTTGACAACAAAGGACGACCAGGCCTCCTGTATTTCCCCATCAACCTTGATTGGCAACTGAGCACCCGTCACAGCCACGGTGGCAGTTCGGGTAAATTCGATCTCGGGGCCCATGAATACAGCTTCAAGACAGGCTGCCCCTTCATCATTTCCAACCAGCATATTGGCGGCGCGCAATGCAAAACGATCCATTGCACCACCCATTGGAATACCCAGATGAAAATATCCCTGGCGTCCAAGGTCCTGGATTGAGGTCGCAAGACCAGGATTGTTGATTTTAAGCGTCATTGAGAGCCTCCAACATCTTGGCATTGGTGCCGCGCATGTCAGCATTGAATTCATCAAGATCAAATTCGACTTCTGCAATGCGCGGAACATAGGAGCCATCTTCGACCGCCGCGGTGATGGCGTCATATTCCGCACGGTTGATCGGCTTCCATTTCACAATGTCGCCGGGCTTGAAGAACACCATGAAGTCTTTCAGATGCGATACCTTTTGCTCGGGGTCATAAATCGGCATTGGAGTGACTCCAAACATCTGGTAACCACCTGCCCCCCGCACGGAATAGATGCAGGAAAAACAGCCCCCATAGCCAACCGTGAGCTTGGGTGTATCTGTGCGCGGACGCAGATATTTTGGCACTTGCAACTGCTTGTCGCGCTCTACCAGCTGATAAAGGAACGGCAATCCCGCCACGAAACCGACCATCGATACAAACCACGGCTGGGAATGGTGAGCTTCGATGAACTCTTCTACAGTGCTGAAACCGTTGATCTTGGCGGCATAATCGAGATCCGTCCCATTTGGATCCTGATGACGTTCTCTAAACCGCATGAGCGTTTCATGTGTCCAGGGGTCCTGGTAATAAACCGGGATTTCAACGATTCGAGTTGTCAGACGCTTTTCAGCGGACTCGGCTTTGTGCTCCAGCTCCTTGATCCGGGTCATGATGTCATCAGGATGAATGACATCGGGATCGAACCTCACCTGAAAAGACGCATTGGCAGGACAAATCTCCGTCACCCCTTCAATCCTGGCATCACGCACGGCATTGCTCATCGACAGGGACTTGAAGAACGCATCAAGGGACATTTCATCGTCCATCTCGATATAAACGTGTTCATCGCCTCCGAATGTATATCTGGTCTTCATAGTGACCTCCTTACGTGTTCTCTGGCTTCAGATTTCCGGCTTCCAACCAGGGCTCCAACCATTGAGTGTGAAAGTCTCCGGAAGCGACACCAGGATCTGCTGCGAGCGCTTTGTGCAATGGCACGGTTGTTTTCAAGCCATTGATCTCAAGACCTTCCAAAGCCACTGCCATTTTGGAAATCGCATCAGCCCGGTCCTTGCCATGGACAATCAACTTGCCAATCAGGGAGTCGTAAAAAGGCGGAATTTGGTAGCCCTCATACATGAAATGGTCGAAGCGAATGCCCTCACCTTCAGGTATTTTCAGACTCTCGACCTTCCCGGGCCAGGGCATGAATTGCATGAATGGGTCTTCGGCATTCAGGCGAACCTCAATGGAATGACCCGACTTTTTTACCTGATCCTGGCTCACACTCAGGGGCTCGTTTCCGCAGACACGGATCATTTCCTGCACCAGATCAAACCCTGTAACCATCTCAGTGACAGGATGTTCCACCTGTATCCGGGTATTCATTTCAATGAAGAAGAACTCCTTGGTGCTCTCGTCATAAAGATATTCAAGAGTCCCGGCCCCGCGATAATTCACCGCTTCCGCCAGTGCAACGGCAGCCATGCAAAGCGTCTCCCGCGTGACATTGTCAAGACAATCGGCCCCCGCTTCTTCCCAAACCTTCTGACGACGACGTTGCAGGGAGCATTCACGCTCGTAGAAATGAACCGCCTTTTCGCCATCACCAACGATCTGAACCTCAATATGACGTGGAGATTTTACCGAGCGTTCGATATAGAGCCCGCCATCGCCGAAAGCAGCGGCTGCCTCTTGCTGCGCTTGTGGTGCAAGTGATCGAAGCTCTTCCTCGTTTTCTGCAATACGAATGCCTTTGCCACCCCCACCGGCAGCAGCCTTCACCATCACCGGATACCCAACCGTTGCAGCAACTTCGACCGCCTCATCAACGGATTCAATCCGACCCTTTGATCCGGGGACAACAGGCACGCCTGCTGCTTCAGCAGCCTGTCTTGCAGCAACTTTGTCACCCATACGCTCAATCGTATCGGCTGAAGGCCCGACAAACGTAATGCCGGCATTCTCAATGGCACGAGCAAACTCGGGGCTTTCTGACAGGAAGCCATAGCCCGGATGAACGGCATCCGCTCTGTTCTCTATGGCTGCAGCGACAACCCCTTTGATATTCAGATAGGATTCCGTTGCCCTTGCCGGTCCAAGACAAACCGCTTCATCAGCCAATTTGACGGCCAACATATCGGTATCACCTTCTGAATAAGCCTGGATCGTCGTGATACCCAGCTCTTTGGCCGCTCTTATGATACGAACGGCAATCTCGCCTCTATTGGCAATGAATAGTCGTTGAATTCCCATCTAACTGGCCACTTCCGCGAGAGGTTGGCTTGCGGTCACAGGAAGTGAATCCTCAGCAACATAGCCAGTGAATGTACCGGCAATCTCGGATTTGACCTCGATGAAGGTCTTCATCACCTCGATCAAACCAATGGTGTCACCCACGGCAACAACGTCGCCCGATTTCTTGTATGCTTCCTCTTCAGGTGAAGGCTTGATGTAGAAAGTTCCCGGTAGCGGGGAAAGCACTTGAGCCATAACTTGTCCTCCCAGATTGGTTTAAAGCCCCAGCACGATTGCTGCCGGAGCGATTGTTATTCCTGCATCTGTCAATCCGGCACGGATGGCTTTTCCCATGTCCAATGCGCCAGGAGTGTCCGAGTGAAAGCAGATCGATTCAAATTCGATGGGGATGTCCACGCCATCAACCGTCCTTACAACGCCTTCTTTGCAAGCCCGGACACATTTGGCGGCCACCTCTTCAGGCTTGGGGCGCGAAACACGACGAGCAAAGACAATTGAACCGGATTGGTCATAATCACGATCAGCATAGAACTCGCGGGCAACCGGATGACCTAACCGTTTTGCAACCTCATATGTCTTTGAAATGCCCATGCAGAATATGATCGCCGTTCCGCAGGTTTTGCCGAGTGCATCGATGAGCATCTCCGACAATTCTTCATTCACTGCGGCCTCCATATAAAGCGCACCATGCGGTTTGACATGTTGCAATCTGATGCCGTGACGACGACCAAATTCACGGAGTGCTCCGATCTGGTAAATGATGTCGTTGACCAACTCCTCGGGACTTGTCCTGATATACCGCCGACCAAACCCCTGAAGGTCATTGTAGCCAGGATGAGCACCCAAGCCGACCCCATAGGCTTGTGCCAGTTTCACCACCCTGTCCATTGAATTTGGATCACCAGCGTGAAAACCAGCGGCTATGTTTGCAGAGCTGATGAGGGCCATAATATCTTCGTCAGGAGCCTCACCGAGAACCCATTGCCCAAATCCCTCGCCCATATCGCAGTTAAGATCGACAATCTCCTTCATCGCAAAGTCCTTATTCTTCATCACCAAGCCTCAGGCTGTTATTCGGACCAAGTCCAAGCCTGGCTTCCTTTAAAAACAGACTTGCAAAATTCATCAATGATTGGAAATTCTTTATTTTGAAGAGGTAATATTGATTTTTCTGATATTAAATATATACCAATAAAAACATAAAATATTGATATTATTATATTATTTAAAAATTCTCAGAATCGAAATATATATTTATGCGAATTATTCGATAGAAAAGGGAGCAATATCGTGATATGTGATATTCATGAATTTACGTCATCTCAAATATTTTGTCGCCACGGCGGAGTCCGGGCAGGTCAGCAGAGCCGCCAATGCTCTCAATATTTCTCAGTCATCTGTTACCGGCGCCATCAAGGAATTGGAAGCCACGGTGGATTCTGAGCTGTTTCACCGCTCCTCACAAGGAATGGAACTCACGGATTCCGGTCGGGAATTTCTTGCTGCCTCACGTGAGATTCTTGAGAAAGTCGACGAGGCAAAAAAGCTGACCAAAAGAAGGTCCAAGGTTAATGGTCAGATTACACTTGCCGCGACCTATACTGTTCTGGGGTATTTTCTGCCCTTCCATGTCGACAAGTTGGCTCAACTCCATCCGGGATTGGATATACAGATCAACGAGCTGAACCGGGAAAGTATTGAGGATGGATTGCTGTCCAACCGTTTTGACCTCGCATTCGTGCTCACATCGAACCTGAGCAACCCGGATCTGGAAGCTGAGACACTCCTCAAATCGACCAGACGTCTGTGGGTTCCAAACGGGCATCCTTTTCTTCAATCCGGGAAAGCTTCATTTCAGGACATCGCGCAAGAAGACTACATCATGCTCACGGTTGATGAAGCGGCACATACGACCATGAAATATTGGAGCAAGACGAACTATCAACCCAAAACAAAGCTTCGCACATCCTCTGTTGAAGCATGTCGATCAATGGTAGCCAATGGGCAAGGTGTGGCCATTCTTTCAGATATGGTTTATCGACCATGGTCGCTCGAAGGCAAACGTCTTGAGACTGTTTTGACAGATTTGGATATTCCGACAATGGACGTTGGAATCGCCTGGCGCAAAGGGGTGGAATTCACACCTGCCATGAATCTGTTCGTTGATTATTTCAAGGCAAGCTTTGTCTCTCCACAGATGGCCCAATTCAGCGTCCGCAAATAGAACTTCCATTTGTGGCACCAGGACCCTTCGCACAATATGACAAAGACTGTTGCACCTATTGCGCAGGCAGCAAAGAGTTGGATAGAAGGTCAAAGCAGAAAAGCCCCGAAGACACCAGGTCAATCAAAACCGCCCGCTCGGCCCAGCTTGAAATACTGCAAATTATAAGTGTAGGGTATGATGCAGGTTGATATCGATGGTGGCTATTTCACAACGCATGAAAATCATACCCGGACAAACTGCAATGTAAGCTGGTTTCATACGAGCTACTGCATTGAGCGATAATATAATATTTTGATTTGCTTAGCGTTTTCATTTGCGAAACATATCCCGCAAAACATGAAATAGCCATTGTTGAGAGTTTTCTCTTTTGAGCGCAATAAAATGCGTGGGGGCAAATCATGTTTGTAAGAAGAACCCTTTTCTTTTCCTTGTTCTGTGCAATCCTTTTGGGAGCTCCAAACACCCACGCCCAAAACACACCGAACTTCTTCAAGGGAGCGGCCAAGGTTCTGAAGGACGTCGAAAGAAAGATCAAACGTCAGAACCGGACAAACAGATCCAATCGCTCGACAACAACGAAGAAGAAACGCAAGAATTTCTATGCCCAATATGATCGGGCCACACGAAGACTGATCCAGAAATCACTGAACCAGCGCGGCTTTGATGCAGGCCCCGTTGACGGTGCATTTGGCAAGCGGACCTATCGTGCGATCAAAGCCTTCAAACTCTCGATGGGCTGGGCAGCAACCACCGAAATGACCCCGGATCAGATCGATACTCTTTTGAAGCGCCCCGACGGTGGCAGCGCGGCGGAACCAACCAATAATGCCAATTTCGAAATCCTGATGGATCACGATCTGCCAGGCCTCGATTATGCCAATAGCGGCAATGATCGCCGCCTGCAAAATCTCAGCATGGCGCAATGTCAGCAAATTTGTGCTCAGGAGCAACGCTGTGGGGCATTCACCTATAACGCCCGCGTTCAATGGTGCTTGCTGAAGAGTGGCGCAGTAAACCCGGTCCCATTCAAAGGTGCAGTCTCCGGACGCAAAGTAGCGGGTGGAGTTACAAATGCTTCGCTGAATTCAAATTCAAACCCGGTAAGCAACGGCTTTGATCGCAGCAATTATCACCCTTTCAAGGGTCAGAGCGACTTCAACCTGCAATTGGAACTGGCCAAACGCACGGTTCAGAATCTTCCCACTGCCATCGATCGCGACAAGGTGGTCTCCACCTGGATCAAGGAAGAATATCAACGCCTCTATTATGGAAAAGGCAAACAGAACGCGACCGAGATGTCGGTCAAATTCTATGATGGCACCGACTTTGACCGCCGCGATGCCATTGACCATTATCGCCACGAATTCCTGAATTCCTCCACGGACAAACCTTTGAAGTTCTCCATATCCTGGCGTGTTGCCCTGTTCCCCGGACAATTCAAGGAAGGCAAAGGCATTCCGGTTCATTTCCGCGGGGAAGGCAATTATCAAAAGGCCAATGCCTCGATCAAACAGGTATCCGTGCGGGTCGATCATCTGCGTGAGAGCGTAAAATTCTTCTTTGATGATGCACCGAGTGTCGGCATGCTCCCGGTTGATGAGAAACGTGCCCGCGAGATTGCCACGCTCCTCAATGACAACCCCTATAATCATGTGAAGCTGACAGCCTATATCAATCTTGCTTCCATCAATGATGTGATCATGCGCGACAAAAGGCTGGATGGATACAGCACCAGCGCCAAACTGGATGCCGTGGAAATCACCATTGAACCACGCAAACGGTCCAAAATTGCCAGTAAGGAACGTATTTTCCTCTGGAATCTCGTCGCGCAAGGCAATGCAGATGAGGCTGATCGTGCCGGAGAAATCCGCGCCTATGCAGACTGGCTTGGCATTCCGGTTCGCGAAGGCCGCCTGATGAATTACCGCAATCTGTATTTCACCTTCGAGCGTTCAAAGAGGTTCCCGATCAAGCAGCATCGCTCCCACTGGCATTTGCTGCAATATCTTGGCCAGCTTCAGGCCAATCCCGATCTCCTGAAAAATGACGAATTGCTGATCGACTATGCTGACAGAACCTTGTCGCACGTCGACAAGCGCACGGTTTCCCGTGGCAAGGATCTCTTCTACAAGGTTGGCAGTTTCCAATGGGGCAAGCAGGCCTATTCCGAGTTTGAGGCCCAGGATGTGATCAACGACCTGCGCACAAACTATTCGGATAAGATCCTCGCCCGAACACCGCCTTTCCCGATTCCGGCCATCGAAGTCATCCAGCTTCAGCTGGGCAAATATGACTTCGAACGCAAGGGCTTCCCAATTCGCTGGGTCGATCAATCCGGCTCCCGAATGGACAATGGCGTCATGCGCGAATTCAATATCCGTTTCGACAGTGGCTATCACAGGGCGCGCAATGCGAAAATGCCGGGGCAGCGAGTATCCTCGAACTTCAAGACATTCCCGCAATTTCTGCCAATGGACCCGCAAGAAGCCCGTGCATTCTCTGCACGCCTGGAAGCCATTCCATTCAACCGTGGAAAACGGTTTGTCTATATTGCGCTGGAAACGGACATTCCCGCGCCTACCAAGGCAGGCAAGGGCATTACCTATGACTTTGACATCACCAAAGCAACGCTCTTTACCGACTTTGAACTGACCGAAAAGCTCATGGATTTCGAGGTTGATTCAGGTTGGAAATCAGCCGAAACCCTGCTGGCCAATCACAAGAAGGGGGATGCCGTACCGATCACACTGGATACAGCCTATCTTCTGGTCGCCCAACTGCAGCCAGATCTTTTGAAGAAAGAAGGCTTCTTACAACGGGCAGCCGAGCATCGTCGCCAGATCGAGCGCAAGGCCAAGAAGGACAGCTTGTATGTCCCGAAATATCTGCCACCGCTGGTGATCAAATCCACCAAGAATATGGATGCCAACGATAAAAAGGCCTTTGCCAAGCTCTATAGCGACCTTTCGCACCAGACCGAATTTGGCAAGATCCGTATCCCCGGCGGCCTTCATATGCCATCGGCTTCCGGAGACCCGATCACCATCAATCTCGATCAATATTTCCGCAATCGTCTGCAGCAAGATTCAGACATCACCAATGTCGCCAAACAACTCTATCCCAATGCCTTTGGCGTCTATCAGATTTTGGAAAGCAACAATCGACTGGGATTTGTCATCGCCGTGAATGATCAATCCGGCCTGTTTGGTTTTGATATGCAACGGCCGGACAAGAACCAAAATGACTATGGCTTCTTTGACGGCTATGTCGATCTCAAGATTGAAGACCTGCAACTGGCCCGGGACAAGCGCGGCAAAACAGTGATTGTCGCCAACGCCAAGCCAGCTCTGGTGGCCATGCGTAATTCCGATGACAGCCTGATCGAACATCGCTTCGATGCAATGGCATCAAAACAATCAAACACATCCGGAGACTATGAGCTAGTCGATATTCGCGGCGTGCAACTGGGCATGCCTTATGCAAAAGCCGCAGAGACCGCCCGCGCCAATAGCGACGAAACGCTGGAGGAAGAAAGCCAGCAGGAAATGAACCTGAACAAGCCATGGCTGACGCAGGGTCGCTTCCTCTATCAGCTAAGCGGCAAGGAAAGAATAGGAACCCATCTGGGCTTCTTCACCGAAGGCTCCGACACAAACACTCTTCTGGCCGTCACCTTCAGCCAACGGTTCCTTGACAAGAAGGTCGATCCGAATGTCATTCGTAACCTGCTGATCAAGAAATATGGCCAGCCAGACCATCAAAGCGGCCCTCGTCTGGGCTGGGTTGTGAGCAAGCAACATAAAAAGCGGATCAACGGCAATATGGAAAAAGCCGGTTGCTTCGCCCGCCCCTTGGAAAGCGGCGATCTGAGTCTGATCGATCTGAAGGGCATTCAGGGCCATGACGGCCTCGAAGCCATCCGCAAACGCAAGATGGCGGTTGAGGGCAGCAGCTGGCGGGTCAATATCTGGGGCATCAAGAGACCTTGCGGTGTGATCGTCACAGCCGATATCGAGGATCAGGAGCTCAGCATCCTTATGATGGATACCGACCGCTCACTGGCCTATTTGCAAAACCGCACCCAGAAGCAACAAGCCAAGGAAAAAGCCGAGAAGGCGAAGGAAACAGAGAATATCGTCAAATTCTAGATTCGGGCCCCATTATGTCAGCCGACATTCACCCGTTCCAGAGCCCACACTGGCTGGTGTCACATAAAACCAAACAAACAAAAACCCCCGACGGAGAACCGCCGGGGGTTTCTTATGCAGGAGTGCAAATCGCGCTGGCAGCTCTTTGCTGGTGCGAATCTTTTGCGTTGGATTGTGAAGTCAATCCAACGAGACGCGCACTAGAACAAAAGCTCTGGCAGCCACAGGGCGATTTTGGGGAACGACACCACCAGCGCCAATCCGATGATTTGCAGAATGACGAACGGAATGGCCGACCAATAGATATCGATGATCGAAATCTCCTTTGGCGCGACGGATCGCATATAGAAGAGATTGTAGCCAAAGGGCGGCGTCAGATAGGCCGACTGCATGGACAAGACGAACAGAACCGCAAACCATGTGGTATCAAAACCCAGCTCTTTGACGATGGGCACAAAGAGCGGAATGGTGATGAAGAGGATGGCAAAATCATCCAGAAACATGCCAAGGATGAAATAGGTCGCCAGCATGGTCACGATCACCCAGATCGGTGACAGATTGCTGTCTTCCACCAGCTCGGTCACGATCTGCCCTGCCCCCAGTCCCACATAGATCTTGGAGAAGAAGACCGCCGCCAACGCGATCCACATCAGCATACCCATGATCTTGGTGGTCGAGAGCATCACATAGCGCAGAACTTCCCAATTCAGGCGTTTTTGCAAGGCGGCTATGACCAGCGAGCCAAAGGCACCAATGGCGGAGGCCTCGGACGGTGACGTCACGCCACCGATGATGCAGCCAAGAACCGTCACAATCAGCGCACCCGGCGCGATGAGAAAACGCAGTGATCCGATCTTCTCGGCCACGGTGAATTGCTCTTCGGCCGGTGGACCCATCTTGGGATTGAAGCGGCAACGGATCAGGATATAGGCGATATAGATGCCCGCCAGCATCAGGCCCGGAACAAGCCCGGCGGCGAACAGCTTGCCCACACTGTCACGGGACAGAAAGGCATAGATGATCATCAGGACCGATGGCGGAATGAGAAATCCAAGCGCGCCTCCGGCCATGATGGTGCCCGTCACAAGGCGCTTGTCATAGCCGCGCTTCAGCATGGCAGGCAACGCAATGATGCCAAGGGAGACGGTCGCCGCGCCAGACACACCGGCCATGGCGGCAATCAGCGCACAAATGATAACGGTGCCGATGCCCAAGCCACCGGGCCAGCGACCCATCAGCTTATGGATCATCTCGAACAGATCATCGGTGATGCCGGATTTTTGCAGCACCAGCCCCATGAAGATGAACATGGGCAGCGAGACCAGCAGGAAATTGTCCATGGAGCTGAAGGTGGAGGTGATAAGCAGATCCAGCCCGCCATCACCATAGACCATAAAGGCCAGCGCCGCACCGCATGTGACCAGAGCAAAGGCCAGCGGGGAGCCAATCGCCATCAGCACCAGCATGGAGGAGAACATGATCAGTGTGATCACCAGGGGATCAAGATCAGCCATGATCTGCTTCCTTTTTCTTATTGAAGGCAGCTTTTTCCTGAACGGCCTTTTCCTCGGCTTCCACCAGATGCACGATGTCATCTTCATCGATTTCGCCAGCGCGAGGGTCGACATAGGAAACGCCGAGCGCTGTCAGAATTGATCGCACGAATTCAGCCAGGGCCTGCAACAGCAACAACCCGACGGCAATGGGGATGACAGTCTTGATCGGATACAGGGCTGGTTGCCAGATGCTCTTGTTCGAGAATTCTTTTGCAGCCCAGCTTTCAGCCGCAAAGTCGATGGCAAGCTTCAGGAAAATCGTCAGAACAATCAGCGCGAGACCAAAGGTGATGGCATCCATCGCGGCTTTCATCCGCTCGGACATCAGCCCCCAAATGACCTCACTGCGCACATGGCCCTTGTGGCGCAGCGTGTAAGTGCCTGCCAGAATACAAAAACCGCCATAGAGCATGGTGCTGGTTTCATGCGCCCAGATCGTCGGACTGTTCAGGAAATAGCGCATGATGATCTCGTACATCAGCACCGCTATCATACCCAGCGTGAGCCAGGAGATGGCTCGCCCGACAAACTCGGACAAGCCATCCTGCATGGCCAGGTATTTGGATACCCATTGCATCTAGAGTCTGCCTTTTGCCTTCGCATTGGCAGCCAGAAGATCGATCAGCTTCTTGTTACGCTCGGAGCGGTCCGCTTCTTCTTTCCAGACAACTTGCGCAGCAGTGGTCAAAGCTTTTGTATCTTCGGCTGGAAGGGTGCTGAATTCGAACACGCCTTCTGGGATATGCTTGTTGCCTTCATTGAGGAAATTTTCGACCTTTGCGCCGAAATTGGCAATCTCTTCCTCAACGATCTTGCGTTGCTCGTCGGAGAGTTTCGCCCAGGTATCAGGATTGGCAAGGAAGGTCTCAGTCCAACCAGGGGTCAGCATATTGAGGCGGGTATAATATTTGGCGCTCTCATTCAGTTTCAGGTTCTGATAATCCACGGCGCTGCCATAGATCACACCATCAATAACGCCAGTGGAAAGGCCCACATACAGCTCCTGCGCTGGCAGGGCAACGGTTGGAATATTGAACTCTTTCAGAACCTTGGCAACATTGGAGGTCGCACGGATCTTGTAATTCTTCAGATCATCCAGACCGCCAACCCTTTCCTTGGTCAGAAGATCATAGTCAGAGCCATAGGTCTTGCCGAGGAAAAGAGCGCCAGCCTCATCATAGGCTTCCACCAGCAGCTTTTTCACTTCAGGGGATTCCAGAACTTCCTTGGCTTCAGCAATGGTTGTCCAAGCGCCCGGCAGACCGGTCTCGATATTGCCCACATCAACCTTGCCGGACCAATAGGAACCAACACCATGGACGATGTCGACGGTGCCGTTGGAAACCGCATCCACGAACTGATCGGACGGCACCAACTCACCACCGCGGAAATATTGAATGCGAACCTGACCATCGGTGCGGTCCTTCACAGCAGTGCGGAAGTCTTTGGCCAGCTGATCAATCTCGGTGCCATAATAGGTGTGAAAGCGCAGGCGCATTTTGTCGGCTGATGCTAGGCTCGTAAAAGCAGTTAGCGCAGTCGCACCCGCAAGTGCGCCAAGCAGTGCCCGGCGTGTGATCGTCTTGAAGTTCATCTCTTCCTCCTGGTTTGAACTTGTCTCTTTCTTGGCTTGTGCCCATCGGATGGAGGGTGAACCTCTCTCACCATACCATCCTATCAAATTGCAGCTCTGCTGGCTGTCCCAGTTCGCGGTTCGCCTCAGGCAATTTGTGCGATATCCAGCTCTCGCCTGATCTCGTCTGCCGAGATCTTCTGTCGGTATCCGATGCCCACAATGTCTGTGCGTGGCGCATCCTCCCATTTGCCGGATTTGGCAAAATCCACCCGGCTGCCAACCTTGTGAAAAATGATCCGCTCCTGCGGAAATTCCTCGCAGCAGACAATCCCCTTGGCGCGATACAGCGCCCCGGACATGCGCTTCAGGCACATCTGCAAACGCTTGTAGGAAATGGGGGTCTCGCTCGACCAATGGGCCGAGACAAATCTGCTGGGAAGCGCTGGCTCATCCCAGCCCGTAACTTCCTCATAGCGGCGTGTATCCAGCAACAGCTCTGCCGGGATATCACCATTTCTGGCTTCAATGACCGGTAAATCTTCAAACAGCCAACGTCTATAGATCTCCTTGCGCTGCTCTTCCGCCACCAGATCAATCTTGGTGGCGACAATCAGATTGGCCGCCTCGATCTGGCTGCGTACCAGCGCATGAGCATCTTCGGACAGCTCATCCACCTGCGAGACATCCAGCAAGGTGATGACGCCATCGAGACGCGCATGGCGCTGCAATTGCGGATAGCCAAAAACAGAGGCAATGCGCCCCGGCTGGGCAACGCCACTGGTCTCGATCAGCAGATATTCTGGCGGATTGTCCGAGCTGAAAATGTCATGAAGTTGGGCCACCATGTCGCTCTGGATCGAGCAGCAAACGCAGCCATTGGAAAGCTCCATCACTTCGCGCTCACGCTTGATGATCAGATCGGTGTCGATATTCACCGCACCAAAATCATTGACCAGAATGGTCAGATTGCGCGCCTGATCGGTGCGCAGCAGCTGATTGATGAGCGTGGTCTTGCCCGCCCCCAAAAAGCCCGAAATGATCGTCACTGGAATGCGCTGATCCATCATATCACCTTCGGGTAAAAGTCAGGAACATCAGAGGTGATCTGACAGGCATGGATACTGTCCTTGGTCCAACCGTTGGGATCATGCACCACAGCGCCGTCCAGCATGGTCAACTGCACTTCGGTCTTGTGCAGCCTGCCTTTGGGGTCAATCTCCAGAAGGTTCTGATCCAGCACGATCATGTCAGCGGCTTTACCAGTGCTGACGGAACCCGCGGTCTCTTCCATGCCCATGGAATAGGCACCATTGATGGTGAGCATGCGGATGGCTTCTTCAATCGTGACGGGCTCGCCCAATTGGCCTTCCATCTCACCCCATGGATTTTGACGGGTGACCAGTGCTTCAAAACCGATCCATGGATCGATGGAGCTGACCGGCCAATCGGTTCCCATGACGGCGACAGCCCCATGGTCCAACGCGCCGCGTACATTGTAAGCCTTGTAAAGCTTCTCGCCATAAGCCGAGCGCGCACCAATGGTAAAGTCAGACGGATACCAGCCAACGGGAGAGAATTCCGCAATCACATCCAGCTCCTTGAAGCGGGCCAGATTGTCCTCATGCAAGATGGTGCTATGGGCACATTGATGGCGCATGCCACCCGGACCGTTGCGGCGGCGGCATTCTTCCACGGCATCCAGAAAGATGTCCGACGCTCCATCACCGGTACAATGGGCCACAACGCGAATGCGCTTGCGGTCCATCTCGGCGACCATGTCATAGATGTGTTCCGGTGTGAGATTGAGCGATCCGCGCCAATCCTCATTACCTGACCAAGATGAGAGGAAATAAGACGTCCGCGCCTCGGCCGTTCCATCAAAATGGAACTTCACCGCATTGGCATTCAAACGCTTGGAGCGATAGAAATGCCGCTCACCTGAGAGCAATTCCCAACGGCGGCGCACGGGGAAGATATCATCCTGCCAGGAGATCGCCGCTTCCACCCGCAACGGCAGCTGGCCGCTGACATCAATGGTGCGAAGAGCGTTGAGACGGTTTTCGCAAACATGCAGATATTTGGTGGCGACCACACCACGGCTGGACTGGAACCGAGCACCCTCGCCATAGGCCCGGATAAGCGCAGATTGCGGTGGCGGTGGCATCGCTGCCATGATCAGAGCATAAGCCCCATCCACCAAAATGCCGGTTGGCTCGCCAGTCAAACCTTCGCGAACGATATAGCCATTATTGGGATCTGGCGTCTCTGCATTGACACCGGCCAGCTCCAGAGCCTTGGAATTGGCCATGCAGCTACCCCACATGCGATCCATGATCGCAACGGGGCGATCCGGGATGAAGTTGTCCAGCCAATCCTTGCTGGTCTCAACACCTTCCTTGCGGAAATTGTAATGTACGAAATGCTTGCCAAAGATCCAGCCATCACCCGGATGCTCTTCCGCATAACGCAGGATTGCATCCTTGACCTGATCCGGATCCGGTGTCTCCAAGCCAACATCCAGATAGTCGGAATATTTCGGGCCAAGCGCCAGATCGGGATGGGTGTGCATGTCATAGAGGCCAGGCATCACAAAGGCACCATCCAGATCTTTGACATAGGTATTGTGGCCAATCAGCGCCTCAATCTCATCATTGGAGCCAACCGCCAGAAATGTCCCATGCTTGATCGCAACAGCCTCAGCCCAGGGCTGGTCCTCATCGACGGTATAGATCCGACCATTGAGGAAGACCATCTCAGCCGTCTCCATCTCTGCGGGAGAATTGGTGGACCGATAATTGGCAGACTTCTGCATTGTCTCTTCTTCTCTTATCTCAATACCAATGAGGGATCAGGACCAATGGGTCGGGCGCTTTTCGCCCTGTCGGCGCGCGCGCGCTTCTGCCAGCAAGCAAAGCATCTCAAATGCGGTACCAGCCGCGAGACAGGCGGACATGCCGGTCGGATCGTAAGGCGGGCTCAGTTCCACCAGATCAGCACCAACCACATCCACATCATAGAGGCCACGAATGATGTCGCGCATCTGCTCACCGGTCAGGCCGAAGGGCTCCGGCAAAGTGGTGCCAGGCATGATGGAGCAATCAAAGGCATCGGTATCAATGGACAGATAAACCCGGTCAGATCCCACCACGCGGCGCGCCTCTTCCAGTGCGTATTCTACGCCCTTGGACTGCAGCTCTTCAGCCAGCATCACCCGCATGCCTGCTTGTTCGCCAAATTCAGCACGGGGAATGCCGCGGCCACGCAGACCAATCTGGATGGTTTTCTCCGGATCAATGAAGCCTTCAACGGTTGCAACTTGAAACAGGGTAGCGTCGGACACCCGAACACCCTGGAAATTGGTGGCGGTGTCGGCATGGGCATCGATATGGATCAGCGCCAAAGGCTCTTCGCCATTTTTACTGAGGGCCCGCAGCACGCCATAGGTGCAGGTATGCTCCCCGCCAATGGATAGCGGGGAGACATTTGCGCTCACCAGCTGCGTATAAAGCTCGGTAATATCATCCAGACAGGCATCAAGGCTGTATGGATTTGTATGAAATTCCAGATCACCCCAATCGGCAATGCGACACAGATCAAACGGGCATGTACGGGTGAAGTGATTGGCCATGTTGCGATCCAGCGACCAGTAACGCACGGCTTCCGGCCCTTTGCGAGTGCCGGGGCGAGGATTGGGAACACCCAGATCCAGCGGCAAGCCGATCATGGCAACATCCAATGCGCTCAGATCCTTGCTATGAGGCGCGCGGAACATGCCAAGCGTATTGAAGTTATTGGAAACCATCTCAACGCCTTCTTCATTCGCACGACGAAGAAAGGGTCCGAAGTCCGGATCCTTGAGATCAAACAGATCTCGATCGGCCAGGGCTTTGTATTTTTCCAATCGATCTTGCGGCATAGGAGGCATCGGATTTCCCATTCTTGTTAGGAGGTCTTCACGTTGCCTTTTATAAAGATGAAGAATATAACTTCAGTCAAATGAAAGAAATTACGTTTATTTGACAAAAAAAATTCAAGTTATATAAAATTGACGGTGACAGGAGGTTTAGAATGGGACGCAATGCATCGGACACGACATGGAACCGCTATCCTTCCATCACCGCTCTGCGCACGCTCGACGCGATCTCGAAACTGGGCAACATGCAGGCGGCATCGGACGCGATGAATGTCACCCCTAGTGCGGTGTCCCATCAGCTGCGAAATCTGGAAGAGATGCTCAATATCAAGCTGGTCCGCCGGGCCGGACGTCGCACGGAACTAACCTCGGCTGGCAACCGCTATCTGAATCAGGTCCGCAAAGCTTTGGAGCTGATCGAAGCGGCCTCCCACCCCATGGATGAGGAACCCAACGGCAAGCTACGCATCAATTGCCCCTCAGGCTTTGGTAATTATTGGCTGGTGCCGGAATTGCGCGAGTTCACCGAGCTCTATCCCAATGTCACTGTGGATGTCACGAGCAATCTGGCACAGCTGGAAACGGTGGTAAAACATGCCGATATTTCAATTCTTTACGGCGATGGCTCCTGGCCCAGCCTGACGGTGCGCCATCTCTCCACCCCACGCACCTTCCCTGTTTGCAGCCCCAAACTGATCGAGCGGCTGGGCAATGTGCAAAAGCCGGAAGATCTGGAAAAATTCCCGCTTCTGCATCACGTCAATTCAAGTGATTGGGTGGTCTGGATGGCCTCTCGCACAAGAGAAATCATTGAGGTGGAGCGCGGCACAACATTCTCGGATATGACCCATGTGGTCTCTGCCGCTATTGCCGGCAACGGCGTCGCCATCAGCGACTCGCTCCTTGCCAAACAGGCACTGGAGGAAGGCAAACTGGTGCGCCTGTTCGACACCGAAGTCCAGGCTCAGAATTCCTATTATCTCGTCGTCGAAAAAGAGCGCATGGAGCGCAAGATCACCCGCATTGCCATGGACTGGCTGATCCATCATTTTGATGAATACGGCACGAGCTAGCCCTCCGCCCCAGGAAGCGGAGAGCACACATGTCGGGACGGAAACAACTAAGAGGACACTGACTTTGATCGGAACCAATCCACTGTATCTGTCAGTGTCTCCTGAATGGGCCGTGGTGTGACGTCCAACTTCATGATCATCTTGGTATTGTCCGGGGCGATCAGCCTTTGCATATAGCGGATTTCTGTATGCCGGAGCGGTACTTCCATTCCAAGCAAACCGCGTATCGCCATGACAAGCCAGGCAATCAAATAGGGTGGGCGCGGAGATGGCATTGAAACTCCGCAGATTTTCTCAAGCCTCTCATTCAATTCCAAAAAGGAATAACGCGGCCCACCCAATATGAAGCGCTCGCCCGTGCTTCCTCTCTCAATCATCGCCACCAGAGCCTTAGCAACATCGCGTGAATCGATGATGACGGCATAACCCGGCAGAACGACAGCATTTTTCTCATACATGAAGTTGCGGATGAATTGCCCGGCAACTGTCGGACCGGGATCTTGCGGCCCCAGCATCATGGTCGGCCGTGCGATAAGGATTGGCATGCTTTTATGGCTTGCAAGATAGGCGTCAATCGCCTTCTCAGCCTTCACCTTGCTGGCAAAATAGGCATTTTGCGTATCAAGATCGAATGCCGCATTCTCATTCACCGGTTTGCCCATTCGCCGCATCACACCGGCAGAGCTCACAAAGACAAAACGTTCAATCCCTGCAGCATCCGCCGCCTTTATCAGCTCCATGGTTCCGGAAACATTCACGCTCTCAAGCTTGGAGGCATCGCCCTGTCCTTCCAGATATTCGCGATGAAAAGCCGCCAGATGCATGACGACATCACAGGACTTGAGACGATCCGCAAAGCTGGAAACAGTCTCCATATCGCCAATCACACAATCCACCCATTCCCGATTGGGATAACAATCAAGACTGTCTGGCCGCCGCACCATGGCTACAACCTCATGCCCATTTTCCAAGAGGCAATCCATCAGGGCACGGCCAAGCAACCCGCTCGCACCGGTGACAAAAACACGCTTGCTCATATCGCTCTATCCCAGTGCTGTTTTGCCATCTGCCCAAAAGGCATGGCTCTCTATCCGGCTCTTATCGATCCCCGACGCAATGAGCGCCTTTCGCAAAAACTGGATGGAATGCGCCCGCCCTGTCAGCAAAATTTGTCTCTCAGTCTTCTCTGACAGCCAGCGATGCGCTTGAAGGGCCATCTCCTTCAAATGCTCGCTATCTTTGCTGCGTTGGAACAGCTTGGCATCCTTCAGCCCCAGCATGTCGAGCATCTGAGTGCTCGATGGCACATCGTCCGTCTCAACCAGACATTCAGCACCGCAAAAATCAAGGTTCTGCGCCTTTCTTGCAGCCATCAAGGCAAGCGATGTTTCATCTCCAAAAATGCTCAAGCAGGACGGGAGTGCGCCTAACCGGGTAGACCGCCGAGGTCCATAGATCCGAACCATCTCGCCCCTTTTCAGTCTTGAAACGCATCTGGTTGCGGGACTGTCCCCATGCAAATAGATCAGCAAATCCATTTGCCCCTTTTGAACATCCATGCGAACCGGCGTGTAGGAGCGGTATGAAAGCGCATCGATCTGAAAATCCACCTTATCACCAGGCTCCCAGCTGGGAGCGGTGAAGGCATCAGATACCAAAGAAAGTGAGACAAATTTCTCTGCTTTGATGCTGGCATTCAAAATCCGAGCTTCCTCGGTAATCACACGCTCCAGCATATTCACGACCGGGCGAAGAGACACCAGTCGGGATTTCGAGCGCGCCGAACTCTGCATAGATTGTTGCATTTTATATTTCCTAACAATATGTTAGGTAAGTTATACGAGTAAAAGCTTGCATATCATACTCGCATTCATTCGCACTTTCTCATTCCGAGAAAGTTCGTGATTTCAATGCCTTGAAGATGGCTAGCCGAAGCCCCTGATCAGATACTCATATTTTGACCTTGGAGAGCGACATGACAAAGGTCCGGACCAGAAAGCGCGTTACCAAGCCTCGCAAAATTCCAAGACAGCCGCGCAGCAATCTGATGGTTGCTACCATTCTCGAAGCAGCCATGATCATCTTGAAAAAGCATGGCATGGGCAACTTCAACACCAATGCCATTGCGGAAAAAGCAGGCGTATCCGTTGGATCGCTCTATCAATATTTCCCGTCAAAGGATGCGATCCTTGCAACTCTGATCCGACAGATCCGTGAAGAAATGCTCGCAGACATGATTGCTTCCACGGAACGGAAGGATCTGGGGGATTTTCGCAGCGAAACCCGTGCCTTGATTGAGGCCACCCTGCAGCATCACGTCAAATATGCTGACGTGATCACACTTCTGGAACGGGCGGAAGATGATTTGCCAATGGATGACGACATTCAAGAGATGAAGCAAAAGATGCTGGAGATCGTCATCGCCCTTTTGCAAAGGCACGGCATTGAAAATGCCAATATAGTCGCCAACGACATCATCGCAATCTGTCATGCGCTTTCGCTCAGCATCCCTCAATCTGGTGAGAGCAATTTCGAAGAACTATCACGGCGCATGCAACGTGCTGTCTTCGGATATATCGAAAACAGCACGCCTTGAACGGATATCAAAATCAGGTGCTTGAAGACCCGCGTGGCCGGAAAAGCCGTCCCACACGATCACTGAAGGCAACGATGAGAGTGGCCATGATAATGAGAGCACTGGAGAGATAGAAATTGGCATCCGGGATGATGGCAAAGAAGATCAGATCGGACAGAACCGCAAAGACTAGCGAGAGATATTCAAACGTCGCCAGTTTGGAGACTTCGCTATACTGATAGCTGAGCGTCATCATGATATGGGCGAAGCCACCGGCAAAGCCACAGCCAATCAGCCAGAATAATTGCTCGGCATTGGGCGTCACCCAGCCAAAGGGCAAGGTCGCCAAACCGGCAACGGCACAAGTCAGCGCAAAGTAAAATGCAATGGCCCCGGCATTCTCGGTTTTTGCAAGGCTGCGGATCTGGATCTTGGCGCCCGACGTCAGAACCGCCATCAAAACACCCAAGGATGCCCCAATGAAATAGTCCCGATCAGCAGCAACGCCAGATATCTTTGGCAAGATCAGCACCAGCATACCAGCAAAACCAAAGAAGATGCCCAGCCAACGCGCGCCGGTTACTTCTTCCTTCAGGATCAACCGAGCCAGGATCACCGCCAAAATGGGCGCGATATAGCCGATTACCGTGGCATGAGCTATAGGCAGATATTTAAGCGAAGCAAATGAGGCGAACATCGCCATGCAACCCATCAGACAGCGCGCAACATGACCCAAAGGCCGTTTGGTTTTCAGCCCCGAGGGGAAATCCTTGGTCCAATAGAGAAACAGAACCAGCGGGATCAGCGCAAAAGCACTGCGATAGAAAACAATCTGGCCGGTGGGAATATCATCAGTAACAAATTTGATGAACAGCACCATGATGGTGAAGAAGAGCGTGGCACCAATTCGAAGAGCAATGCCGGTAAAATCAGAAGACATAGGAACAGGTTTCAGTTTGAGAAAGGTTATTGCCTGATTAGAAGTCCAGAGCCGGCCCTCTCCTCCTCCCAAACCACCCGTCATGGTACCCTCGTGGGCGGTTTGGGAGGGGGAGAGGGCTGGTGATGCAGCCTAAAAGGCTAGGTTAGAGACTTTTAAATCGGGCATGAAGACACCTAGGATGTTTTTTCGACATGATCACGCAACTGATCACCAATGAGATTAAGAGACAGAACGGCAATGAGCACGGCAAGCCCCGGAAAGATCATCAAATGCGGAGCAGTTTGCATATAAGCTTTGCCGTCCAGCAGCATAGCACCCCATTCGGCTTCCGGCGGCTGAACGCCAAAGCCAAGGAAACTCAGACCGGATATGGACAAGATTGTGCGTGCCCACATGTTCGTCCAGAGAACCAAAAGTCCGAGCTTAAGATTGGGCAGATAATGCCGCCACAAGATCAGACGGAAGGGCAGATGATTGAGATGCGCCTGGGTGATGAAATCCTTCTTGCTCAACTCCAGTGTCAGAGACCGGGTCAAACGCGCATAACGCATCCAACTGACCATGACCAGGGCAATCACCATATTGCTGGTGCTTGGACCAAGGATCCCGGCAATGGCAATAGCGGCAATCAGCTCCGGGAAAGCAAAGAACGAATCCGTGATACGCATCAAGAACTGGTCGAACCATCGCGGTGCGGAACCCGCTGACAGTCCGACCAGTACCCCCACCACAGCGCCAAGGCCGGAAATGAGAAAAGCAAGGCCAAGTGACCAACCAGCCCCATAAAGAATACGCGTCGCAACATCCCGCCCGAGGTTATCCGTGCCAAACCAATGCGTTGCAGAAGGCGGCTTCAAGCGCATCAGAAAGTTGGCTTCATTCGGCTGATAAGGCGTGAGCAAGAAGGCTGCAGCAAAAGCCAGCCCCACGACAACAATCGCAATACCAAGACGCTTCAAGAAACGAGACAGATCACTCTGCGGAACAGAGACATCAGCACCAGTGGTCAGAGCATCAGAATTACTGGATATCATGACTCAGCTCCCCTGTTCACGCGTTTGATGGGCACGAGCCAGTCCTGAACAATTTCAACCAGAGTGTTGATGAGGACATAGCTGAAGGCAGAAAACAGCACGAGGAACATGATCAACGGATAATCACGGCTCAGCACGGAATGCACGAAGAGCGCACCGATGCCATTGCGCGAGAAGATCACCTCCACAATAACAGCCCCTTCCAAAAGACCCGCCAGATCCACCCCGATCATTGTGACAGCCGGGATCATGGCGTGGCGCAAGATATGCTTCCAAAATAACTCGGACTCGGACACGCCCCGTAGGCGCAAGGCTTCCAAATGTGGCGCAGCTTTAGCCTCCAAAAGGAAAGAGCGAAACAATCGGGTTTGCGATGTGGTCACCCAAAGCCCAAGCGTTGTCGCAGGCAAGATCAGATGCTCCAGCCCTTCGCTGCCATAAGCGGGCAGCCATTGCAGAGTGGCGGAGAAGAATAAAATGAGCAAAAGCCCTAGCCAGAAAGACGGCATGGCAGCGCCAATAGAGGCAAAGGCAACAGCAAAGCGATCAATCAGGCTGCCCGGCTTCCAGACACTGAGCGTCGCCAACACAAAAGCAAGGCAAAGCCCGATGATCAGGGCCGTCAATGCCAAAGACAAAGTCTCGAGAACATTGGGAACAAAGATCACCCAAACCTCTTCCTGCGAGACAAAAGATTTGCCAAAATCCCCTTGCAGCAAGGGCCCAAGCCAATGCAGGAACTGGCTGAGGAGCGGTTTGTCGAGGCCAAATTCCTCGCGGATCATGGCCGCAATTTCAGGCTGGATATCCCCCTCTCCACCATAGCGCGCTTGCCCGATGGCAAGGGCCTTATCACCCGGTGAGAAATAATAGAGCAGAAAGGTCAGGAAGCTGACACCAAACATCACCGCCAGCAAGCTTGCCAAGCGGTTGAGCAGGATCAGCGAAATATGTTTGAAACTCTGTGTCATTGGCCTGCCTCTAATCTTGGTATTTCTTCGGACAACTCAGCAGGCTGCTCTAACGCACCAAGAATGGCAGCTGCATCGATCAACTCTGCGCCATAAGCCGACGCGGGATTGGCGAAGAAGTCATCGGCTCTTTGACAGGCTTCCATCTTGCCGTTACGCAAGAGAAGAATTTGATCGGCATAAGCACGGGCAAAACCCAGATCATGGGTCACGAACAAATAGCTGAGGCCATGGGCCTGACGGATATCGTCAATCACCCGGGCGATCTGCTTTTGCACTACTGCATCAAGAGCGCTTAATGGCTCATCGAAAATGATCATGTTGGGACGGGAAATCAGAGCACGCGCAATACAGACCCGTTGCGCCTGCCCCAAAGACAATTGCGGTGGCTTGCGCGTGATCAGCTCTTCCGATAATTCCACCTCCTGCAAGGCAGAGCGCAATCTTGTCTGCTGCTCGGACTTACTCAATCTGGCGCTATAAAGCCCTTCCAGAATGGCATCGCCCACCCTTTGATGCGGGTTCAGTGCTGCAGTCGGGTTTTGCATCACCCAGCTTACTCCCGGCAGGCCAAGATAGTTCTGCCCCGGCTGATAGATATGCTCCACGCCATCATCAGACAGACCATGATGAATGCTGCCCTCGGCCATCGGCATCATGCCTTGCAGGCTTTTCAGCAAGGTGGTTTTGCCGGAACCACTTTCACCAATGATGCAAAGGCACTCACCAGAGCCAAGGTTGAAATTGATATCATCCAGCAACCGCGTCTCATGGGCGTCGACGCAGAGAGATTTTACTGTCAGCATACTTCTGCCCCCTCCAGAGATTGGCCCTCATGCGACCAATAACGATTGGAAACCAGCAGCTTGCCATAGTCCGAGCTTGGCGCTTCCATTAGCTTTGCAGTCGAGCCGAATTCTTCAATCTTTCCAGCACTCAGGATCGCCAGGCGATTGGCAAAGCGAGCTGCCAAGGCCAGATCATGGGTCACGATCAGCGTGGCTATGTCATGCTCTTTGGCATGGGCCATGACACGGGTTATGGTCTGCGCTGCGATCAACGGATCCAGAGCCGAGGTTGGCTCATCCAGGATCAGCAATTTCGGTCGGGCCAGCAAGGCAAAGGCAATCAGCAAACGCTGTTGCATGCCCTGGCTCCATTCATGGGGATAGCATTTACCAAAGTCTGGCAGGCCAAGGGAGCCGAGAAGTTCAGACTGTTCTTCCTTGCTCATATCGCCACGATTGGCACAACGCACCGCCTGCTTCCATTGCACGGTCAGACGCTTGAGTGGATCAAGACCGGCTTGCGGATTTTGCGGCACGAAGGCAAAGCCCCGATCAGCCGAACGAACCGAGCGATCATTGACAAGTTGGATCATTTGATCAGCAAAGATCATCTGCCCGCTCGTTGGTTTGGCTGGCTTATAAAGCCCCATGATGCAACGAAGAAGGCATGACTTCCCTGCCCCTGATCCCCCGACGATGGCAACACATTCGCCATGCTGCACATCCAGCGAGATGTCTGATAGGACAATCTGTCCGCCAATATTGGCGGACAGATTGCTTACGCTCAGAAGACTTGAGTTAGTCTTTGACAAGATCCAGCTCCGGAGATGCGAGATAGGTCTCGGCTGGATGAATGCGATAACCTTTCACCTTGCCGTTGCCGACAGAAACCTGGGTTTTGTGGAACAGTGGAATGATCGGCAGATCATCATTGATGATGGCCTGAGCCTCATCATAATAAGGCTTGGCTTTCACCGGATCGAACTCGGCCCGAGCCTTTGCCAGCAATTCATCCATCTTGGCGTTGGAATAGCCGGAATAGTTATAGCCAGCACCGGTCTGAACCAGAGTGCTTGGGAAATAATCTGGATGGCCCTGAGGCGCGGTACCCCAAGCCTGAAGGTTCATCTGGATCTCGCCAGCTTTCAGTGCATCATTATTGGCACCGAATTCGCCGATGGCGATTTCAACGTTGAGGCCCAACTGTGACAGCATATGCTGGCTGATTTCCAGGGTTGGACGCAAGGCTGCGCGGCCTTCGTAGGTGCGCATCTTGATGGTGATATCCTTGCCATCCAGCTCACGAATGCCATTACCATCACTGTCCTTGATGCCAGCGTCATCCAGAAGCTTTTTCGCTTTCGCAACATCATAAGGCAGTTTGACATCGCCATTAACCCAAGACTTCATATTGGCCGGGAAAATGGAATTGGAGGCACTGCCACCGACGCCAGCAAGGGCAGCTTCGGCAATCACGTTACGATCCAAACCAAGAGAAATGGCCTGACGTAGAGCCTTGTTTGATAACACACCGTCGGCAACCCGTGGCATGAAGAAGAAGAGGCGCAGGGTCTCGCCGGAGAATCTCTGACCCTCATCCTTTTTCGTCAGCTCGGCAAATTCCGGCTCGGAATAGTTGGTCACCAGATCGATATCACCCGCTTTCAAGGCTAGCGCAGCGACGGAAGCGTCGCTGATCTTGTCCAGCTTGATGCCATCCAGCTTCGGCTTGCCACCCCAATAGTCAGCAAAGGCACGGGTCACATATTGCTTGTTGGCCTCGGCTGAGACAAAGACAAAAGGACCCGTACCAATGATTGGCATGTCCTTGGTGCCTTCTTTCAAAACCGCCGCAGATGGCTCTGTCAGGGACCAAAGGAAAGCAGCATTTGGCTTCTCGGTCACGAAATGCACGGTCTTGTCATCGATAACCTTGATTTCCTTGATGCCAAGCAACTTCCAAAGACGCGCGTTATGAGCGGAATGATCCTTTTCATTGAGCTTGTCGAAGGATGCCTTCACATCCTTGGCAGTCATGACGCTACCGTCATGGAATTTCACATTGTCACGCAGCACCACTTTCCATTCGGTAGGCGAAACATTTTCATAAGACTGCGCCAGACGTGGATATTGCTGCATGTCATAAGACAGGCCAATCAGGGTTTCAGACACACCAGCCCGGTTGCTCAGCCAACCGTTCTGGCGCGCACGTGGATCTGGAACCGAACTGGTAGGGCCAAAGGGGTAGCCAATGCGCAGGATTTTCTCGCCCGCTTGGGCAGCATCCGTCAGCAAAGTGGAAGAGGCAGTGAGTGAGAGGAAACCACAAGTGGCAAGCGCAAGAAGCGAGCGGCCGGAAACGATGTGTTTCAACGCATTACTCCGTAAATTGGTTGGAAGAAGACGAAAATTAGAAACGTTACGTTATAACATAACAAATATGAGGAGCCAGTACTTCTTTTCCTTTTCCCGGTTCAATGCCAGCAAACAAGGAAAGGCATACAGGATCTGATGCAGCCACGCACAGCCAAAGGCAAGACATGACGGAAGAACAACCTCTGTTAAATCAGAGATTTAAACCTCAGATCGACAGCCATGAAGCCGGGAAAAGATCTTTTGAGAAGGCAAACAAAACCACAAGCGACACGCTCGCATCCCTTTGTTTGCAAAAGGGGATAAACCATCAAATTGCTCCTTCTACGGACAACCCCGTCCGATAGTATCTGGGCCCTCGATGGCAGGTCTCCTGACTTGCGGATTAATGCATCCTCACCTTCCCAAGCTAGAAGCTCAGTGGTCCTTGGAGGATACCTGAACGCACACTCAAAATGTGTAGACCAAACACATTTTGAGTGTGCGTTCTTGCCGCTTACAGTTGCGGGGGCAGTCACGGAATTGGCGCCTAATGGCTACACCGCACCGTGTTCCCTTTTCATGCTGATTGTCCGATAGACGTTCAGCAACCATCAAGGCGATGATGGCTCCATCATCACGGGAAATCAATGGTCATTTTCGCTTATGGTCAGATTGCCACAAAACCGAAGGCTCCGCACGCCCGCTTGTTCCACCGCAAGCATGCAGAGCTTGTTCATTTCAGATCTAGATTTGGATATTTGCAATCAGTCAGATTTTCTCTCTGACTTATGGGGTATCGCACGCAAAGTTGCTGCGCCCAGCGCAGACTTCAGCACACCGCCCACAAGGAAAGGTGTGACACCAACAGCCATGGCCTTTTCAACACCAATGGAAAGCGAAAGCCAAAACGCACCCAAAGTCAGACACAGCACCGTACCGATAAGCATGGCAATGAAGGCCAAAATCACATTCCGACCATTCCAGCCACGCTGAACAAGCCAGCCAACAAGCATTCCGCAGATAGGAAATGCAAAAAGATATCCTGCAGTTGGTCCGGCGAAATGGGCAAGACTCCCCGCACCTCCAGCCAAGACAGGCAACCCGGCTGCGCCTTCCATGAGCCAGGCAATAATGGTAATGCCTCCCATACGCCAACCATAGAGTGCACCGACAAGCATCACCCCATAGGTTTGCATGGTCATTGGGACAGGATACATGGGAACTTCGATCCGGGACATCAGTGCCAAAAACATGGTTCCAAAGACAACTGCTGCTATCTTCCAAAGAAGAGAACGATTTTCGAGATTGAGAGGGCTGAGGACAGATCCAGCCGCGCTGAGATTTGCGTCAATCATTGGCTTTTCCTTAAATTATAGATAAAATTTACCTCTATCGATAATTATCCTCTACAAATTCGACCATATTGCAAGGGATTATGAGCCAATTTTCAAAATTATCTCTAATTATTCAAATTTATTGCGCAAATTATCTATATATCTATAAATTCAGTTTAATTTTATCTATAATTTTGACCTTCAGATCTTTATTCTATGCCCTGGATATCGCACATGTCTGGCCAACAATTGTACTGCATGATCAATATCGCGATTGCGCAGGGCATTCAGGATGGCATGATGTTCCCTATTGGTTGGCATGCCCCATTCCGTGCGCCAGCCTGCAAACAAAAACCGGGCACTCGTCAAATACAGATCATCGATAGTCTGTAATAGCCTCGGCATGCCACATGGCTTCAGAAGGACACGATGAAACCGCCGGTTTGCTTCTTCCCAACTCTGGACATCTCTGGCATTATCCCCGTCCAATATGGCTTTTTCCGCAGCATCTATAATGGCTTGAGTGAAGTGAGGAGCAGCATGACGCAAGGCCAGAGCTTCAAGCGATGCCCGCATCTCGGCCACCTCACGCACATCGTCAGCGGTAAAACCCGAAACCCTCACCCCACGACGGGGCTCACTTTTTGCCAAACCCCGTTGCTCGAGCCGTCTGAAGGCCTCTCGCACAGGCACATGGCTTGCACCAAATTCTTCAGCAATGTGATCTTGCAGGAGTTTGGTACCAGGTTCAATTTTGCCTGATATGATCCGGCTGGCCAGTTCACGGCAAATTTTGTCGGCGAGGGGTTCTGATTTGGTGGTCATGATATTTTATAGATAATATGGATTCTGACTGATGTCGACAAGCGATTTACGACCAACCACAAGAAGGCTCGGGTCTGATAAATCTGCTATACGCCACTATTGGACCGCTCCCATAACGTCTCGACAAGAATTCCTGCCTGATTTTCGATTATTGCCGCCGCATCAAGAACCTGAGATTCGTACAAAGCCCTGCCAATCAATTGCACCCCAACCGGATGACCATTTGACAGGCCTGCCGGAACAGCGGCAGCCGGCAGCCCCAGATAATTGACGATACCGATGAAGCGTGCACTATCCTGATAGAATGCCCGACTTTGCTCCTCACTTTCTATATCGCCTCGTGGTGAGGGCGCATCCTGCGCAACAAGAGGCGTGAGAACGAGCGGATAATCTTCCATGAAAGTGCACCAGACACGAAGATGGTGGAGACGCTTTCCAAAGGCAGCCATATAGTCAGGAAGGTCAAGCATCCGACCATAAGTGTCGCAGAAAGACAGCGATGTCTTGAAATCCTTCCCCCCCATGGACAGCATATCATCGCGCATGGCAACACATAGCTCGGTATAGAGAATATCCCACCAGTTTTGCCAGCATGGATCAAGGTCGGGCAACGTCACCTCTTCCACCTCATAGCCTGCATTGTCCAGCCAGTCAGCAGCTTGCCGGATGATGCCCATGACAGCTGCAGAGGCCATCACACTGCCTGGAACCTTGGCAACAGCAACTCTGACAGGATTTGCACCAATATTTTTGACATCCAAATCTGAAGCCGATGCAACAGACCATGGATCACGGATATCGAAGCCACTGATCACATCCAGAAACAATCTGGCATCTGCGACATTGCGTGCCATTGGCCCTTGTGACGAGAAGAGCTGCATGCCAATGGGCCGATTATCCGGAGCGCTGGCATTATGATGAGCCACACGCCCCAGACCTGGTTTGATCGCAACCACGCCATTGAAATGCGCCGGATAGCGCAAGGATCCGCCTATATCATTACCATGGGCCAATGTCCCAATACCTGAAGCGAGAGCCGCCCCGGCACCACCGGACGATCCTCCACAGGTGATTGCCTCATCCCATGGATTGAGAGTCAGGCCATAAAGGGGATTGTCAGTAAAAGCCCGCATCGAAAATTCGGGCGTATTTGTCAGGCCAATACAAACTGCACCTGCATCATACAGCCTTTTGACAACGGGAGCATCAAGCCACGCAATATTATCGGCGAGCGCTGCGACACCCGATGAGTTTGGCAAACCCGCAATATCAATATTATGTTTGAGAGTAACAGGCACCCCATGCAAGGGGCCCGGCTCGACACCACAAGCAAGCGCCTCGTCCGATGCCTTGGCCTGCTTGATGGCATGATCACCCAGATCAATCGTGATGGCATTGATAGAAGGATTGGTTCGCCGCATATGGTCAAGCTGAGCCTGAACAACCTCCAGCACAGAAACACGATGCTCACGAACCGCATCACGGGTTTCCAATGCACTCCATTGCCAGATCGGCTTCGACATAGATGGGTCTTCCTGTCCTGTTCAGCTGTTGCGGCAAACATAAACAGACAGCACTCATGGAAACCAGCACAGAGACCCAAAGTCCACAATGCAAATATGGTGGAAGATATCAGCTCTGCACGCTCACCCAGAGGGTCAAAAGCATGCAAAGCCGAATATTCCCAATCAAAGCCCGACAAGAAGACTTGGCAACCAGGTAGTGGTTTCGGGGAAGAGGATAATGACCAGCAGAACAAGGCCCTGCGCCACCACAAAGGGCAGAACACCCTTGTACATATGGCCATAGGTCATCGATTTGGGAGCAATGGCCCGCAAATAGAAGATGGACGGCGCCATTGGCGGGGTCAGATAGGATGTCTGGATCACGACCAGAACCATCATGGCAAACCAGACCGGATCAATACTTGTTGCATTGATCACCGGGGTGAAGATTGGAATGAAGATCAGTACGATCGACACCCAATCGAGAATAAACCCGGCCACAAAGACCACCAGCAGGAAGAAGATGATCACGCCTGCATCGCCAAAGCCGATGACACCCACCATATCGCGCACCATGCTGCCGCCCCCATGAACCGCAAAGATGCTGGTAAACATGGTGCCGCCCGTCACGATCAGCATGATCATGGCGGTGATCTTCAAGGTTACGATCAAGGTGCCTTTGAGCATTTCAAGGTTCAATTCCTTGAAGCTGGCAGCCAGCACCAGAGTACCCGCCGCCCCAACGGCCGCAGCCTCGGTTGCAGATGCAGCACCCGCCAATAGCGAGCCAAGCACCAGAACGATCAGGATCAAGGGAGGGAAAAGCGCCAACGCGGTGGTTTTCAGCTTCTCACCAATTGGCATGTCATTGTCTTCGATCTTGATCACCGGAGCGTCTTCTGGTTTCAGTATTGAGCGCACCAGAATATAGAGAACAAAGAAAGCCACCATCAAAAGGCCGGGAATGATCGATGCTGCAAACAAGGTTCCGATCGATAGCTGCGCGATGGAGGCATAGACCACAACGATAACCGACGGCGGAATGATTGTTCCTAAAGAGCCACCCGCACAAATGGTGCCTGCAATCAGATCATTCTTGTAGCCAGCCTTGGTCATGGCCGGAATGGCCATCAAACCAACCACGATTTCGACCGCACCGACGACGCCGGAGGCCGCTGCAAAAATCGCACACATGGCAATGGTGGAAAGAGCCAGACCGCCCGGCATCCGCCCCATCCAAAGCTGCAAAGCCCAGAAGAGACGTTTGGCGATGCCCGAGCGCTCCAGTACAGCGCCCATGAAAATAAAAAGCGGAATGGCAGCCAACAGATAATTGGAAGCGGTATGAAGCAAAGCACCATAAAGCTGCAAGAAGACCACATCACCGAACATCAACCAGCCAAAGCCAACAGCTGTGGTGATCAGCGCAAAGGATACCGGCAAGCCTGCAAAGACCAGAACGAAGAGCAGGCCAAACATATAAAGAGGCATGAGGCTCATTTGTCACTGTCTCCCATGACTGTATTGGCTATGCCAGTTTCGTCATCCAACTCTTTCTGTGCTCCCTCACCCGGATGCGACAAGCCAAGGACAAATTTCAAACCCTCGCTGAGGAACTGAAAGGAAAAGGCGATCAAACCAAGCGCGATCAAACCATAGAAAGGCCACACCAACGGCGCCCAGGGGCTGACGCTTTCCACTTCCTGTGTCAGGAATGCCTTGTAAGCCTTGGAACTCGAGACCCAGGAAAAGGCCACAAAGATGGGCAGCAGAACCAGCAGATAGAGCAATCCATTGATCCATTGCTGTGTGCGGCGTGGGAAAAGCTGGGAGAGAAAGTCGATACGAACATGGGCATCTTCTTTCAGGGCAAAGGCTGCGCCTAACAGGAAGATGGAGCCATTGAGCATATAGGAGATATCAAAAGCCCATAAGGTCGGCGCGTTGAGCAGATAGCGCGCAAGGACTTCATAGAGCATGGATGCGATAAGCAACAGAATGGCCACCTTGCCCAGAAAGGCAAAGAAATCGGCCATCCGATCAATCATGGATATGACAGGACGCATAAGAGATTCCCAAACTGAAACTGGCTAGGACACAAACTCATCAATCAGATGAATAAAGAAAGGCGGCACCAGAATTTCCGGTGCCGCCTTCAGGTCCTAGTCTTTGGAATCTCTTACCAGATAGCCGGAATTTTCCGACCAGGCTGCTTGATAGGCAAGATAATCAGACAGGACTTTCTGCATGCGGTCCTTGCCATCCTTGGCCATCTTGTCTGCCTGCTCTTGCGCCCAGTTACGCCCAGCGGCACGGATGGCTTCCGAATCCTTTGGTTTCATATTGACGAACTGCACCTTGGTTTTGCGCAGATCCTGCATCGCCTTGATGTCCTTGTCACCAAAGTAAGTGAAGCTTTCATAGGTGGTCAACTTGGCAGCGGCGCTTACCAATGCCTTCAAATCATCCGGCATCTCTTTCCAGGTATCCTGTTTCACGAATACTTCCCAAACGAAGGAAGGCTGATGAACACCTGGCATGATGATGTAAGGGGCAACCTCATGGAAACCTTCGGAAATGTTAGCACCCGGAGTGGACCATTCGATGGCATCCACGCCTTTACGCTGCAACAGGGTATAGATCTCGTTGCCCGGAACAACGGTCGGCACGCCACCAAACTTTTCTTTCAAAACTGCTGCAAAGGCACCGGAAGTGCGATATTTCACGCCTTTCAGATCATCGACTGTTTCAATCTTCACATTGGAATGAGCCATGATCTCGGACGTACCGACACCCACAACCATGGTGTGCAGACCCATTTCCTTGGCCCGGAATTCCTGCAGCATTTTTTCGCCACCGCCCTCATAGAGCCAATGCAAGGTCGCCTCACCAGACATACCACCCGGGAAGCTGGCGAAGATGGCATTGGTCGGGTCCTGATTGACCAGATAGGACGGGGTGGAGTGACCGGCTTCCACGATGCCATCCTGAACAGCTTCATAAGCCTTGAAGGCAGGGGCCAACACACCCGCACCAAACGGCTTGATCTCAACCCGGCCATTGGTGACGACATCAACATTCTTGGCAAAACGCTCCATGAAATTCTGGTAGAAGAACGACCCTTCGCCAATGGCAGCGGTCATTTTCCATGTCACGTCCGCAGCTTGAACAGACGTGCTGCCAACGACCAGAAATGCCGCAAGCGCAGCAGCGCCAACCTTAGGTAAACTACTGAATTCAATCATTATCTTCTCCTCCGAAAAGAGCTTCCTTGGCTCTGGATTGTGATTTTCATTGGCCATTTCCACTATGATTTTGGATTGGATTTTTTTGTTATCAGCGGCGGCAATGATCTGCTCTTGTAAGGACTATGGCAGATTTTGTATTTTGGATAGAGTAGATTGGATACAATATCCTTTCAACTGTTTTCTTGAATTTCCGTAAACTCTGTGGATGTCAGCATGGTATTACAATTTGATTTTTTGAGAATCAGGCGTGCAAATTCAGCATTTTACGACCAACGAAAACTGGCAGATTTCCGAGAATTTTCAGCTGGAAAGAGATAAAAAGAAGGTCGGATCAAACAACAAAAAACGCGACCCTTCATGACAGTAGAAAGGCCGCGATGCGTCATTTTGAATTTTCACGCAATTCGTTCAGATCCGCATACGCGGAACATCATGCGGATCAAGCATGAGATTGATCAGCATTGGCCCTTTACGTGTTTCCAATGCCTTGATGGCTGTTTCCAATTCATCACTGGATCTCACATCAATCCCCTGCCCACCAAGAGAAGTGGCTACTTCACCAAAGGATGGCCAATGGAATTCGGTGAGGCTTGGGTCCATCTTACGATCCAGGAACTGGATATGCTCGGCGCCATAAGCGGAATCGTTGGCAATGATGACAATCAGATCCAGTCCTTGCTGCACGGCGGTGCTGAACTCATTGATGCCGCCCATCATGAAACCGCCATCCCCACTGAACAGCACGACAGGACGATCAGGTGCGGCAACACCTGCACCAATCGCTTCTTGCAGACCCTGGCCAATCGCACCGAAATTGGCGGTCACAATGCTGTTCCGCGGATGAGAGACCGAAATCCGACACCAGACTTCGGTCATGAAACGCCCGCCATCCGTGACCAGAACTCGATCTTTTGGCAGGGTTTCTTCCAGCCGCTCCAGAGCATGGACATAATTGACATAACCTTCGCTTGTCTGGTCCGACCCAACCGGATGAGCAGTCAGAATATCGATATCCAGCTCTCGGGTGAAGCCACTGGCCGGAATCTCTGCCTCATTCAACCACCATAAAATGGTCTCAGCCGTCAGACCACAATCGGCAATCAGCGCCGCATCGGGATGAAGCCCGCCACCGATCGCCGTCGGCTCCACATCCACTTGCACAATCCGCTTGCTCTTCATCAGCTTGCCGCGATCTGTGGTAAAATCATGCAAACTGGTACCAAAACAGATGATGCAATCGGACTGGGCAATCAGATCATAGGCAGCAGGTGTGGAAAGCGTGCCGAAAATATCGATATTATAGGCATAGTCAGAGAATAAGCCCTTGGCTTTCAGGGTTGTTGCCAAGGGGCATTCCAGACGCTCGGCCAACTTTATCAATTGCTCTTTTGCATCAACCGCACCGCCACCAGCCAAAATGAGTGGGCGACGCGCCGAGGCGATCATGCCGATGGCTTCATCCAGAATATCGCCTTCTGCAACGCCACCAGGCTTGGTGAAGACATCCAGCACATGGCTTTCATACTCCACCTCTTCCCACATGAAATCAGCAGGCATGTTCAACACGATCGGGCGGCGTTCAACCTGCGCCCGATAGAAGGCACGCGCCACATCGCGACTGGCCAGCTCTGGCGTACGCACTTGTACAAATCCCGCTCCCGTTGCTTTCACCACTTCGCGCTGATCAATACCTTGCAGATGCCGGGGGTTGGCCACTGGTGTATCCCCAGCCAACAATACAATGGGAGCATGTCCGCGCACCCCTTCGGTCAGGGCCGTCATACAATTGGTCAGGGCCGGACCATGGGTAACGGTCGCCACGCCAACCTTGCCCGTGACATGAGCATAGGCCAAAGCCATGAGAACCGAACTTCCTTCATGGGCAGCCGGCACGAATTTGCCATCGCAATCGCGCACATAACTATCAACCATGAACAGATTGGCATCCCCCATCAGACCGAACACGACATCGACCTTATGGTCACGCACGGCCTGAGCAATGGCTTGATGGACATTCAGTTTGCGGCTCATCAGTATTCTCCCCTATCTCCTACCTTTAGAAATAGCGAAAAACAGATGCAAACAGTGTGCAATGATTGTCAAAATATTAAATTCAAACGCGCATATATGATATAAATTGCGATAAATATGCAAATTTTACAAAAAACTCGCACAAATCCTTTTGCGTAACAATCAGCCGTACACCAAGGATCCAGACACACAAAAACCATGCATCCGAAGATTTGTGAGTTTACGTCCTGAAGTCCGCAGGGCAGACTTTGCACTTGAACCTGCAGTGCCCGATTGAAAAATCTCCGCCTGAGATTTTTCGGCTGCATGTCCAGCCCTCTCCCCCTCCCAAGCCACCCGTCATGGTACCCTCGTGGGCGGTTTGGGAGGGGGAGAGGGCTCGGCTCGGGATTTTTAAATCAGACTATCAGGAGCAAACCATGAATTTCGCAGAGCAACCTGAAGACATCCCTCACCTGTTTGCGAAATTCTGGAATGAAAAGGATGCCCATGCCTTGGCATCCCTTTTTGTCGAAGACGCAGATTTCGTAAATGTGGTCGGTCTGTGGTGGCACAATCGTCAGGACATAGAAAAAGCACATCATTACGGCCTCACCACCTTCTTTCGCGCTTCAACTCTAGTAGTCAGACGAACCAAACTGCGTCAGGTGAATGACGATGTTGCAATCGTTCACGCTCGCTTCAAACTATCGGACCAATTGGACCCAGATGGCCAGACACTCGAGCCTCGTTTCGCAATCCTGGTCTTTGTAGCTCAACGCTTTGACACTGGCTGGCAAGTCATAACTGCACAAAATACCGATATCGTTCCCGGCATGGAAACCAATGTGGTCAGAGACAACACAATCACGCCCATGGACTATAGAAAGCCACAGGATTGAACGGCACAAAAGGACATGATCGACGGCCCCTTAGATCAGTTCAGTCTGTTCAACTTATCGCTATAGTCGCTGATATCGCCGAGCTTTTCTGCCACCCATTGCGAATTGTAATAGGTGTCCAGATAACGGGTTCCGCTGTCACAAAGCAGGGTGACGATTGAGGCACTTTTGTTTTGTGCTTTCAGCTCCTGTGCGATCTTCAATGCGCCCCAGAGATTGGCCCCGGTGGAGGCCCCTGCCTTTCTGCCGATCAGCTTTTCCAGCCAGAGTATGGTGGCGACGCTGGCACGGTCAGGCACCTGCATCATGTGATCGATCACATCTGGCTGAAAGGATTGCTCGACCTGAGGGCGACCGATGCCCTCGATCCGGCTGGAGGCCTGAATGGTCAGATCCCGGTTTTTCTGGATATAGGCGTCATAGAAAACCGAATTTTCCGGATCGACCACCATCAACTGGGTCTCATGCCCTTTATAGCGAATGAAGCGTCCCAAGGTGGCTGATGTTCCGCCTGTGCCAGCACTCATGACGATGGTATGCGGGATTGGATGATCTTCCTTGGACATCTGTTCGAAGATGCTTTCGGCAATGTTGTTATTGCCGCGCCAATCTGTAGCCCGTTCGGCATATTTGAACTGGTTCATGAAATAGCCGCCGGTCTCTTCGGCCAGTTTCACCGCAGCACAATGCATCTCGGTCGCCTTGTCGACGAAATGGCATTGGCCACCATAAAGCGTGATCTCATCGATCTTGCGCTGCGCCGTGCTGCGCGGCATGACCGCAACAAAGGGTAGGCCAATCATCCGCGCAAAATAGGCTTCCGATACCGCTGTACTGCCAGAGGACGCCTCAACGATGGTGGTTGTTTCATCCAGCTTGCCATTACACAAAGCATAGAGAAAAAGGGATCTCGCCAGACGATGCTTCAAGCTTCCTGTCGGATGGGTGCTTTCATCTTTCAGATACAGATCAACGCCATTCAAACCCGGCACCGTCAGTTTGAACAAATGCGTATCAGCAGAACGCTGACTGTCAGCCTCAATCTTCTTGATGGCTTGCGTGATCCAGTTCGTCATCATGAAACCCTTGGTTCGGTGAAGCTCTTTTGGCCACCATAGCAAAGGGAAAAACAAGTTGCTATCGACGTAAATCAGGACCGCCCAATCGGGCTGTATAAAGAGCTTACCCCTTGAGCAAATGGCTCAACCCCGCCAGTTGAAATCGCCAGAAATGAGTCAGCGTGGCTTCGATATCTGAACGCTCGCAATAGCACTCAAGGATATCGACAATCATTTCGGCAGTGCGGGTGAATTGGCGACGCAGAATAAAATTCAGATGCTCGTCGGGGTCAGCAAGCCCGCTATTCTTACGTAAGTAATTGAGGGTTTGACGTTCCATCTCCTTGATGAACAGATCGCGGATGTGATCATAGCGCGTACCGTTTGCTCCGCGCAGCAAAATGAGGACGGAAAGCCGCTCGCTCACCCAGAAATCGAGCTGGGCTTGCGCAGCTGGCCAGTCCTTTTGATCGCTTTCCAGCCAATCGCCCCTTGCCTCCAGCTCTCGCAATCTTGCCCGCAACAATCGCAGCAGCTGCGCCGCATGAGACGGCGGCACGACGGCATAGAAGACCTCTTCCTTGTTCTTGAAATATTTATAGAGATTGCTGGTCACCGTCCCGGCACGCTTGGCAATGTCAGCGAGTCGGGCTTTCTCAAACCCATCTTCGGCGAACACAAGGGCGGCAGCATCCAGAATGCGCTGCCGGACTTCTGGCTTCAGTCTTTGTACCAAGCGTTTCGCTCCCACATCTCAAATATCTTGCCCTGCCATGGCTGCGCCTCTTCCAATTGCAGAGCAAGAGAGAAGAGCACATCATCCTGCCCTTGCCGGGCCGAGAAATGGCTGCCCAGCGGCAGACCGCCTTCATTCCAATAAAGCGGAACAGACATGGCAGGCCAGCCAGCAATGGATGGAATGACCGTATAGCAGGCGACCTCTTCCACGAAAGCTTTTAGCGCATCGACCGGGCCATCGGGGCGATATTGTCCCAAGGGAAATGCCGCATAAGGCGTGGTGGGCGTGAGGATGACATCGCACGCCGCCCGTGAGGCCTCAATGGATTTGGAAGCTTCTTGCAAAGACAGCCCTGCTTGCGCCAGATAATCAGGCCCCAGTTCCCGCCCTTTGGCGACCAAAGCCCGGGTATAGGGTTCGAACCCATCTTCATTATAATGCTCACCAAAACCAGCTTTCAGTTGCTCGAAGGTCAGTGCCATCACCACGCCCATAAGCGAGAAGAAAGTCTCCGCCACCTCACCCCGTTCAAATTGTGGAGACTGAATCTCGACAAGCTCATGTCCCAGTTCCTCACAAAGACGAAGGGTAGAAGAGAGCGCAACCAGGGCGGATGCGGATGGATTGGGTCCGTTCTCATCTATCGCATAATAGCCAATGCGGAGGCGTGCGGATTTGCGCTTTTGAAGCTGATCCCATTGCAGCTTCTCAGGGACAGTCTCCTCTTCTGTTGCCATCAACCAGGCAATGCTGTCACGCACGGATCGGCTGGCACAATGGTCGCTGTTAATGGCAGTCATTGGCAGTTCGGCTGGCATGCCGTTGGAAACGGTTCTGCCCCGGCTTGGCTTAAAACCAAAGAGCCCACAAAAGGATGCAGGCCCACGGATCGATCCACCGCCATCGGACGCATGGGCGACAGGCACAAGACCAGCAGCTACTGCAGCAACCGCCCCACCTGATGAGCCGCCAGTGGAGCGAGACAAATCCCAGGGATTACGGGTCGCGCCTTTGGCCAAAGTCTCCGTGGTGCCGAGCAAGCCAAATTCCGATGTGGTGCTTTTACCCAGAGTGATAAAACCTGCGGCATCTATTGCCTCAACATACGGGGATGAGGTCAGACCGGGGACAGTATCAAGCAAGCGGGACCCAAAGCCATTGGCATGGCCGGGATAGGAGAGCACATCCTTGATCAAGGTTGGCACCCCGGCAAAGGGACCATCCATTGATACCGCCTCGCTTTGCTGCAAGGCCAGATGGAAATTGTGAGAGGCAATGGCATTGATATCCGGATTGATCCGCTCGATGCGTCTGATGGCTGCCTGCACCAAATCCTTGGATGTCACCTCTCCTCTCTTGATCAGATCAGCCTGCGCCAATCCATCCAAATGCACAAAGTCATCGCTTGAAGTCACGCTTTTTATCACTGCATCCATGCTCATGCTGAATTCCTTCTTTGCTGGTAACTCAAAAGAGAATTAATGATTCTCTTTTGAAATGCAAGAGCACGAGATGAAAAGTAATCACTCAGAAGATTGATCACTCTCTCTGTTGTCCGTTAGATGCACCGCCCAGTCCTTGGCAAAATCTCCCAAGGGGCAAAGCTGATCATAGAGGCGCAAGCCCAGCTCCGTTGCCGCATAGCCCTCATCACTTTTGTAGACAAAGCCCGCAGCTTGCAGCTCTTTCAGGCGTGTATTGAGTGCGGCCGGAGAAATCGTTTCGCACTTTTCCTGCAAACGGCGAAAGGTTGACGGCCCAATCTCACAAAGCGTCCAAAGCACCCCCATGGCCCAATGACGGCCAAGAAGATCGAACAATGCCATGATGGGAGCCCCGCTCCTGGATCCACGCACCGGCTGGCCCGGCATCGGAATTTTGGTCATCGACTTCTCTCTCATTAATCAGGCTTGCTATATTTTTTATAGCAGATTAGAATTGCTATAAATTTTATAGCAATATTCACAGAGATCGCCAATGACCAAAACAGCCAATTATGAAATCCGGGACGACAGATTCCGCCGCAGCGTGAAACTGGATGAACCTATTGAGCAAATCTGGACCGGAGGCAAATGGACAGAAGGCCCGGTCTATTCCCCAGCCTATCGCTACCTGATCTGGAGCGACATTCCCAATGACCGCCGCCTGAAGTGGGACGAGCTAACCGGAGCCGTCGCCGATATCCGCAGTGGCCTTGGTTGCTATACCAATGGTTCAACCCTCGACCGGCAAGGTCGGATCATTGCTTGCGAACATGGCACCCGTAGCGTCACCCGCATTGAGCATGATGGCTCCGTCACCACGCTCACCAGTCATTTTCAGGGCAAGCGCTTCAACAGCCCCAATGATGTGGTGGTACGCTCGGACGGCAGCATCTGGTTCAGCGACCCCGCTTATGGCATCGAATCCGACTATGAAGGCTTTCAGGCCGAGCCCGAGCTGGATGGCGAACATGTCTATCGGTTGGATCCGCAATCAGGAGAGATCCGCCAGGTCACCACAGACTTTGCCTGCCCCAATGGCCTTGTCTTTTCACTGGATGAACAGACCCTCTATATCGCCGATAGTGGCGGTACGCGCTATGCCAGCGGTGAGCATCACATCCGCGCCTTTGCCGTTGAGCCAGATGGCAGTTTGAGCGGTGGCGATGTCTTTGCCGAATGTGAGGCCGGTGTCTTTGATGGTTTCCGTCTGGACAATCAGGGCCGCATCTGGACCAGCGCACAAGATGGCGTGCATTGCTATCACCCGGATGGAACCTTGCTCGGCAAGATCTTTGTGCCGGAAGAAGTCTCCAATGTCTGCTTTGGCGGACCAAAGAGAAACCGCCTCTTCATCACCGCTTCCACCAGTCTTTATAGCGTTTTGCTCCCGACCACCGGTGCCAAACTTCTATGAGGAGACAAATAAAAACCCAGACGCATGAAACTGAAGGATTTGATAGAAGCGAGCAAGTAAAGCGCTAGCAGAAAATTATCAAAGATCAAAGAACACACAGACCTACCGTCTCATTCAGCATTCAAAACCATCGAATTTGCAGCGCGCCCTGCGGCTTCGATATAGGCTGGATCATGATGCACGAGGATGGTTGAGAAAGCCCCATCCATCAGCAACACAATATGGCGCGCCAATTCTTGCGAACTGGACAGCCCCCGTTCCTGAAAGATTTCGCTCAACCAGGCTTCGAATTTCTTTTTATGAGCAGAGCCAACTTTCATGGCCGGATGGCCAGGCATATTGGCCAACTCGGCGGCGGTGCGCAAAAAGCCGCAGCCCTTCCATTTCGGGTGGCGGGCTGATCGGGCCAAATTCACGAAGATCGCCTCAACCTTTTCGGCAAGCGTCCCTTCCGCCTCTTCAAACCATTTTCTAAATAGGGCTAGATTGGGTTGATCGCGCGACACCAAATAAGCCTCGATCAGATCGTCCTTGCTCTTGAAATGGTAATAGAGGGTTTTCTTGGTAATCCCGGCCTTTGCCGCGATGGCATCCACACTTACAGCCCGAATCCCCTCGTCATAAAACAAGCGATTGGCAGCATCCAGAATACGGTCTTTTGCAGAAGGCTTTGTGGTCGGCATATCTATGTATACTACATAGTGAGTATACGTCAAATTTTCGGCGCGCTAGGCTCTCCTTATCAAAGGAGATTTGCATGACCGACTTGATCAAATATGAAACCCACGGGCCCATTGCTCTATTGACCCTGAACCGTCCGGAAAAGCTGAATGCGCTCAATTATGCCACCAATGACAGATTGCTCGAACTGTTGGACAAGATCGAAGATGATCCCTCGATCAGAACGATAATACTTACCGGTGCAGGCGAGCGAGCCTTCTCAGCCGGGGGTGATATTCATGAGTTTTCCCAGAGCATCGAAGCAGACATAGACGGAGCCGTGAAAGCCTTCTGTAAACGCGGCCAGACCATGACCTCACGCTTGGAGAGCTTTCCAAAACCAATCATTGCGGCCGTCAATGGCATTGCCTTTGGAGGCGGATGTGAAATCACTGAAGCCGTGCATCTGGCCATAGCCAGCGAAAGGGCGCTCTTTTCCAAACCGGAAATCAATATCGGCATTCCGCCAACGTTCGGCGGAACACAAAGATTGCCACGCCTTGCAGGCCGCAAACGGGCACTGGAATTGCTTCTAACCGGAGATCGCTTCTCACCACAACGCGCCTATGAAATGGGGCTGATCAATAAGGTCGTCCCGCACGAGCAGTTATTGGAAGAGGCATTCGCCCTTGCACATCGTATCATCCGCCACTCCCCGCTTGCGGCATCGAGGATCATCACGGCCGTGACAAGAGGCATCAACACCACAATCGATGAAGGCCTGCTGATCGAACGCGAGCAATTTGCGCGTATGGCAGCAACCTCCGATGTGCGGGAAGGGCTGCATGCCTGGATAGAAAGACGCGAGCCAATTTATGCAGGACAGTAGGATGCAAGAAAGTCACTTTCATACCAGCTTTTCGAAAGAAACCTGGGACAGCTTCAAAAGCGATCAACGGCCCGGCCCCATTGATATGCTCAATCTCATTCGGCTGCGAGACAAAGCCCTCTATTCTGATGGTACCCAATCTTCAGGCGAAGAGGCCTTTCAACGCTATAGCGATATCAGCCAGCCAATTTTTGAAAGATTGGGCGGGAGAATTGTCTGGCGCGGTACTTTTGAGCTGACCATGGTTGGGCCAGATAATGAGACCTGGGATCTTGCCTTCATTGCGCAATATCCAAGCGTGGAGGCATTCGTCAGCTTGATGAAAGATGCCACATACCGACAAGCCATGGCACACAGACAAGCCGGTGTTCTGGATAGCCGTCTGATCAGGTTAAACCCATCCAGTACAGGTAATAGCTTTGCTGGATAAACGACGAATAGCTGTAGAAGAAGCCGCCAATGGCGGCTTCACATATTCAAAAACCTAATCAAACCGCAGGCAAACCGACCTTGGCGCGGCCTTCGTCAGTCTTCAGCGAGAAGTCCTGCCCTACATATTCATCACCTCCCGGGCCGCTGAGATAGGCGATGGTCTTGGCGACCCATTCTGCCGGAATGTGAACCGACGGATCCAGTTGGCTGACCGGATTAATGCCCGATGCCTTGATACTAACCTGCATTTCGGTCGCAACTGTCCCCGGGCTAAGGCCAATGACACGCACGCCGCTTGAGGCATATTCCAGATGTGCTCCGCCAGTCAGGCGCAACACCGCCGCTTTGGAGGCGCAATAATGGGACCAACCTTCAAGGGCAGCATTGGCAGCACCGGAGGAGATATTGATGATGGTGCCACCCCCCTGCTTTTCCATGACCGGGATGCCATAACGAAGAGCGTAATAGACCCCTTTGACATTGACATCAATGACCTTGCCCCATTCCTCGACATCGCTATCAGCAATCCGAGCGATAGGATCGATAAGACCGGCATTGTTGACCAAAATATCCAGCCGCCCATAGGTCTCAACTGCATGATTGATCAGTGCGGCCATCGCTTCATGATCGCTGACATCACAGGCAAAAGCACAGGCTTTGCCACCTTGGCCCTTGATCTCATCGGCAATCTTGGAAATAGCCGAAGCAGAGCGCGCAGCCAGAACCACATTGGCTCCCAATTCCGCCAAATGACGCGCCGCCGCTTCACCAATCCCTCGGCTCGCCCCGGTGATGATGGCGGTTTTCCCTTGAAACTCTGACATGGATTATCCTTTTGTTATTTTGGCGCAAAGGCAGCCGTTATATCGGCTCTGGCACCAGCCAGATGAGCCGCGACAGTCGCGTCATCAGCAGTGGTGGCCTGAACATTGATGATGTCTATCTCGTTGATTCCGAGGAAGGATAGCAGGAAGCGCAGATAAGGCTCCAGAAAATTCGCCTGCTCGAAAGACTGGCCCGGCAAATAGCCCTCAGACCCATAGGCACAAATGACAATGGCCCGCTGAATGGTGAGCAATCCCTTGAACGATCCATCCTCATACGCAAAGGTTTGGCCCATCCGCGTCACCTGATCGATCCAGCATTTCAGCGCCGCCGGAACGCCAAAATTGTAGATAGGCACTGCCAACAGTAACGTATCAGCGCTGTGCAATTCACCAATCAACGCATCAGAGATGGAGGTTGCCTGTTTCAACTCATCGGTCATCTCATCAGACGCCGCATAGAAGCCGGTGATTGTCTCTTGAGAAAGAACCGGAATGGTCTCTGCCCCCACATGGCGGCGCAAAATTCTGCCACCGGGATTGGCCTCAAACCAGCTCTCTTCGGCCAGATCGGCAAGACGGCTGGAATGAGATCCGTTGATACGGGCGCTGCTGTCAATTCGCAAAAGTGTCGACATGATTTCCTCATTTGGTTGACTGAGGTCTATCTTAATTACTGCTATTTTTACAAAAATGATTGATTAATAATCACAGTCATGCATATTTTGCACGAATGGATATCACCTCTCTCAAGACTGTTTTGCTGGTTCAGACCCGTGGCAGCATCGCCGCCGCCTCCCGCGTTCTGGATCTGGATCCATCCTCGGTCTCTCGCATTGTCGCGACAGTCGAGGCCGAACTCGGGATCCGCTTGTTTCAGCGCACCACCCGCCGTTTGACCGTCACCGAAGAAGGCCAGGCCTATCTACAACGACTGGCCCCGCTGATAGATGAAATGGATGCAGCTAAGGAAGAAGCGCAACGCCACCGATTACAACCAACCGGGCTATTGCGCATGACCGCTTCTGTTGCCTTTTGCGATCAAATGATCATTCCCGTGTTACCTGACTTCCAAAAGCGCTTTCCTGAAATCACCATTGATCTGCAATCATGCGATCGCAATCTCGATCTGGTCGAAAATGAAATTGATCTGGCGGTGCGTCTGGCTCCCACCCCGCAAGGTGATCTCATCTCAACCCGCCTGGTTCAAACCCATTATCGGGTCGTGGCCAGCCCGGATTATCTGAAAGCCAAGCAGGCGATTAAAGATCCAACGGACCTTGCCGCGCATAATTGCCTGCGCTTCGCCCTGCCCGGCCTGCAAAATAGCTGGTGCTTTCAAAAGGGCGATGCCGCCCCTTTTGAGATTGATGTCTCTGGCAATCTTCTGATTTCCAACGCTCTGGGCTTGCGCAAAGCTGCTTGCATGGGACAAGGTATTGCCATCCTTGCTGACTGGCTGATCCAGCGCGATTTAAAGGAAGGAAAACTGATCGAGCTCTTCCCTGACCATCATTGCTCAATCACAGATTTTGAAACCTCCGCCTGGGCGCTCTATCCCAACCGCTCCTACCTGCCAAGAAAAGTTAGGGTCATGATCGATTTTCTAAGAGAAAGCCTTGGCGCAAAGGTACTGGCAGCAACTGCATAACCTCACCAAATGATCAGCTTTGATATTTTTTTCAAAGCACGGGGATTATTTGTCTCGCCCAGCCGTATGTCTCTTGTCGGGTGCTGAATTGGCACCGGAAAACAGGAGACAAAGACATGAACACCCAATCCATTTTGAAATCCGCTGGCGCGGCTAGCATCGCGCTGATGATGACAGCTCTATCCGCCAATGCTGCTGGCCATATCGGTGCGCCGAAAACCATCCAAGCTTCAAACGGCAAATCCTATCTGGCCGACAATCACGACATGACCCTCTATGTCTTTGACAAGGACAAGAAAAACACTTCCAACTGCTATGATGGCTGCGCCAAGAAATGGCCTCCCCTGATGGGCAAGAAAGGCATGAATCTGCCAAAAGGGTATGATCTGATTGAACGCAAGGGTGGCGAGATGCAGATTGCCTATAAAGGCCAGCCGCTATATCTGTGGTTCAAAGACAAGAAACCCGGCGATATGAGCGGCGACGGCGTCAAAGGCGTTTGGCGCACCGCACGCCCGTAACCATGCAGCAATGGGGGAAGAGCATTGATCTGCCCCCATCCATTTCCATCACCAGTCAGATCACATTTATGAGTTTACGCCTTAGCTTTGACAAACAATTGGAAGAAGCGCTGCCAGATCTCTGGCGCTATGCCTGGTCACTGACCCGGGACCGGGATAGTGCCGATGATCTGGTGCAGGATTGCGTGGAACGAGCCTTGCGAAAGCGCTTGCTATGGTTTCCCGGACGATCCCTGAAGCCCTGGCTCACCAAAATACTGCTCAATCTGTTCCGCGACCAGTGGCGGCACAATGCTCGCCACCAGACCGTAGCACTGGATCAGCTAAACAATATTGCCGAGATTGCCGCCAGCCCCCATGAACGGCTGGAGGTGAAGGAGATCTGGAGCGCTTTGGACAAGATCCCCAATGAGCAAAAAGAAGCCTTGCTTTGTGTCGTCGTTGCGGGTCTGAGTTATAGTGACGCTGCAGCGGCACTGGATATTCCCAAAGGCACCTTGATGTCCCGCATCGCCCGCGCCCGCAGCAAGTTGAAAACCGAGATGGATAACCCCACCTCCCCCAAGATCAGGAGCGTGACATGACTGAGGGAAAGAGCATTGAAGATCTGATCCAGCAAGGGATCGACAATGAACTGACGCCCGAAGAGCGACAGGAGCTGGATGCTTATCTGAATGCTCACCCGGAAGAGGCGGAGCGCTATCAATCCCTCTCTCATCAGTCAGATTTGATCAAAGATAGCGTCCCTGTTCCATCGCCCGAACATCTTGCGCAGCTGAAAGCCAATGCAGCACGGCCGCGCCGGATCAATTCCATGCCACGCATTGCAGCGTCCCTTGCCATCTTCGTCGTTGGTATTGCTCTTGGCCTGTCCATCCCGCGTCAGGACAAAAGTGTAAACGGCGATCTGGGCCTCTTTGCGCAGCAAGCCCATGCCGCCCACTCACTTTATGTCAGCGAGGTTCTGCATCCGGTGGAAGTGGTGGCAGCCGAGCGCGATCATTTGCAAACCTGGCTCTCCAATCGTCTTGGCGCGGCCATCATCGCCCCGAAACTGGGCGAGACCGGCTTTTCCCTGATCGGCGGCCGTCTGTTACCCGCCGGCGACAAGGCTTCAGCCCTCTTCATGTATGAAAATGCCCAAGGCGACCGGATCAGCCTGCTGGCGACCCATGGCACAAAAGATCAAAGCCAATCTTTCCGTTTTCATGAGACAGGCGGATATCTGACCATCTTCTGGCAAGATGGCCCATGGCGCTATTCCCTCGTTGGCGGCCTTCCCCGCGAGCCCATGGACGAAATAGCCCGCACCATTCATGGTCAATTGCTTTAGTACGTGTTGCTGAAAAGTTGTAGCACTTTTCGGATAAGAACTCGATTTGAAACAAAGATTTAAAGCACTATTCGCAGTTCAAAAATTGCGAATAGTGCTTTAATCTCAAGCCTCTGTCATCTGAATGAAGCTATACCTTTGGCACTGTCTAAACAACGAGAGCTTGGCGTGGAACTGAGATGAAATTTTTGAAAAAATGATGCTAATGGATGACGCCACCTGGCGTCGCCATGCCAATCCCTTGAGCGTTTATAGCCGCTTCACAATTCTACCGTTGCTGACATTGGCCATCTGGTCCTATGACTGGATTGGCGGGTGGTGTGTCCCCTTCATTGCACTTGCACTCTTTTGGAACTGGTATAACCCACGCGCTTTCAAAGCAGTCGATACGATCTCTGGCTGGGCATCGGAAGGGGTCATTGGAGAGCGGATCTATCTGAAGCGACAAGAGAATAACGTCCGCTTGGGCCATGTCCGAGCCATCCACATTCTCTCCACATGTACCGCTCTTGCTGCCATCATCTGGCTCTGGGGTCTTTGGACGCATGATCTTCCCACAACTCTCTGGTCGCTCACGCTAACCATGTTGTTCAAGACCTGGGCCTTTGATCGCATGGTCTGGATTTACCGGGAGAGTAAAGAAAACGGCATCAGCTCTACAAATACAAAACAGTTGCACAATCGATAATAGAAGAGCTAAAATAAATCATAGTTCATTAAACATAAATCACCACAATATAAATTATTACAAATATAAAAAAGGATAATACTGTGAAGGTACATTCTATTTTAAAATATACGTTCAATTTATCCATAATTTCTTCCGCATTTTTTATCCAGTTATTCAGTCATGTTAACGCCGACAGCACATTCAAGCTCAAAACCGGTGCATATAAACAAACCGTCATGTCTGACGGCAGTGTTACAAAAGGCATGAAAGAAGCCACCAAGCTGATCACTCAAAGACAATATAGTGATGACTATGAATGCAGTGTTGAACTCAAACCCAATGGATCTTTGAAATATGACAACAAAATTCCGGAAGCACTCTATTCTGCTAATGATATGAAGCGTGTCAGAGCACTCCCATATCACGTGGTTTTTGTCAGAAATGTACTATTTTGTGGGAAGCCGGTCCCTGAAGGCACCACATGGGGTGGGTGCGGATCTGTAGGACGAAAAGGCATTGCTCTTACAAGAGGATCGACATCAAGACTTGGCAAAAAAATCGCACATGAATTCGGTCATAATGCTGGCTTCAATGGCCATAGCCCCGATCATCGACATATCATGAGTCCAACAGCAAGTACCGGCATGAACAAGTCTCACTGCAAGGTATTTGCATCGGGAATTTCCGGTCAGGTATTGGCGGTAACCGAACCATCAGCAGAAAATTCAAAATCTTCACCAGATTCGCCGCAGCCATCTCAGAAAGAGAAATCTCCTTTCGAACAACTCTTTGAAAGTGAGTGGAGTGATGGCATTCCGCTGGATCAGGTTAATCGTCTGACCCCAGATGATATAGAAAAAACACGGTCCCTCATTTTGGAGGGAAAAACTCAATATTATAGCAAGGCCATTTTCGTTCTGGCATTGCGAGGGACAAGTGCTGACAAGGAACTGCTCTTCCAGATCCTCCAAAAGCCCCTTGCAAAGATGGAGACGGATGAGGAATATGATATACGCGAAGCCAAGCTATCCTTGCCTAATGCTTTAGGAATGCTGACAGCAAAAACCAACGACAATCAGTTGGTACAACGATTGGCATCATATGTTTTCATGGGGCTAAACCACCCGACCGAATTGCAACATCTGCTGGGTTCTTATGATGGCGTAACAGATGATGCGACAAGTTTTGCAGAAAATAGCGGCGTTGGATTGGCCTTGGCAGGAAATCTTGGCAAGCAATATCTGAACACCCTTCCGCAAACTTTCAGTTCTTCCCCGAATAAAAATTTTTCCGGCAGAAATATGGGCAGTTATTTCGGACTCCTGAACGCAATTAACAAAGGCACCGTTGAAAAGGGGCTTAAAGGATATCTGGAGGGGAGATAGTTAAGGCCTTTCTGACATTCGGCAAACCATTGAGAAGCACCCTACTCTTCGTTGTTATCATTACCGCTGCATGTATTTCCTCAGCATCAACATACTTTAATCTGCCTTATAATTGCGATTATCACACCATATATTGACCAATACAACACAACTTGAAATGATGGCTACACGACATTTGGTTAGGTGTAGCTATGACAGAAAAGCAAGACGGCCGTCAGGGTCTGGAAAGCGTTGAGAAGCGGATCGGGTTTGAGCTGGAGCACATGCGCAAAGGCTTTTATGAGAACGCCTTTGACCGGCAAGATTTGGCATTGGCCAGCAACTCGGCCGCCAATAGCCGTTTAATTGTCATTCTCAGTTTCACGCTGATGCTTGTCCTCGGTGCTGTGGTCAATCCGCTATATTTTCTCCTTGCCCTGATGCCCATTCTCTCCCTCTGCCTTGCATGGCTGATCGATGAATTGCGCCTGACCAATCTGGCTCCAGCCACAGCTTTTTTCGCGGTATTTCCGCTCTTCTCCATCCCAGTCATTGGATTGTAAGAGGTTTTATTCATGTGCATGTTTGGCTCCAAATCCCCACCGCCTCCTACCCCACCAAAAGAATATGCAGCCGCCAAGTCACCGACACGGGCACAGGCAAAAAGCGCTGGTGAGCGCGTGCGCGACCGAGTGGCCTCTCGCCCGCAGACCTTGCTGACCAGCCCGAGCGGCGTTGGTGTGCTGGATACCAGCGGCAAGAAGAAATTGCTGGGGGCATAAGGATGCGCCTTGCTGACATGAGCCGCCCAGCAAGCCTGTTTATCGCAGCCATTCTGGCCATCGTGACATTGGGCGCGGGCTATAGCCTCTACAGTCTCTATCATCTTGTCTCACCCATGCATGGAGGGCACTAATGGCTCCATCCATTCGTCAGCGCCATCAATCTCGCCTCGAAGGCATGCGCGAAGAGCGCAGCTATTACGAGGCCAACTGGCGCGATTATGACAAATATATTGCCCCCGGTCGGTTGCGCCTGAATGGCCAACGGCGCAAGGGCGAACGCAACATGCAGGACATTCTGGACGAGACGGCTCTGCTGGCCAAACGCACCTTCCAGTCCGGCATGCATTCGGGCCTTACGTCCCCTGCACGTCCCTGGATGAAACTGCGCACCATGGATCCGGACATGAAGGAGTTCGGCCCGGTCAAGGACTACCTCTATCACTGTGAACAGATCATCCAGCATGTGATGCGTGGCTCCAATGTCTATAACGCCCTGCATTCCGCCTATGGTGATCTGGGCCTGTTCGGTCAGTCCTGTATGCTGATTGTCGGAGACGGGCCAGGCCTGCGCGCCATTCCCATGATGACCGGTCAATATTGGATCGCTCAGAATGACAAAGGCCGGGTTGATACCCTCTATCGTCAGATCAAGATGACGGTGGAGCAAGTGGTTGGCAAATTCGTCGCCAAAGCCAATGGCGATATGGATTGGTCGCGTGTCTCCAACACCATCAAGACGCTCTGGGATCAGGGAAAATATGACAGCTGGATCGACATCTGCCACGCGGTGGAGCCGAGAAAGAACCGCGACCAAAGCAAGAAGACCAAGGCTCACAAGCCCTTTGCCTCCAATTATTGGGAAGATGGGCAATCGGGCGATGGGATGCTGTCGGAGAATGGCTTTGACTTCAACCGCATTTTGGCTCCACGCTATGAAGCCGATGGCGAAGATGTTTATGGCTCCGGCCATCCGGGCGAGGTCAGCCTGCCTGCGGTCAAGCAATTGCAGTCCGAACAGCGGATGAAAGGCCAAGGCATCGACAAGATTGTCCGCCCGCCCATGCAGGGACCAAGCAGCCTGCGGGCGCAAGGGGTCTCCACCCTTCCCGGCAAGATCAATTATATCGATGATCCATCAGGTCGCGCCGGTTTGCGTCCGGTCATGGAGGTCAATCTGCGCCTTGGTGAGCTGGCCGCTGATATTCAGGACATCCAGAACCGTATCGACAAGATCTGGTATGCGGATCTGTTCTTCGCCATCACCCAGATGCAAGGCGTGCAGCCCCGTAATGTGCTGGAACTGACCCAGCGCAAGGAAGAGCAGTTGCTGCAGCTTGGCCCGGTGGTGGAACGTCAGATCCATGAACAGACCAATCCATTGGTCGAGATCGTCTTTCAGACCTGCGAGGAAGCCGGACTTCTGCCCGAGCCACCGACGGAACTGGTGGAGCGTGAAGAAGAGCTGGAGATCGAAAATATCTCTCTTCTGGCCCAAGCTCAACGGGCTGTGGCAACCGGATCCATCGAGCGATTGGTCGGTTTTGCCGGACAGATCCTCTCGGTCAAACCGGACGTGGCAGACAAGCTGGATCTGGATCAGGCCATTGATGAATATGCCGAAGCCATCGGCTCCCCATCGACGCTGATCAAATCCGACGATGATGTGAAAGCCATGCGCGACGAGCGAGAACAGCAAATGCAGGCACAGCAGCAAGCCTCCATGGCCAGCCAGATGATGCCAGCGGTGAAAGATGGCGCACAAGCCGCTCATCTGATGTCGCAAACAAAGGCGGCGGATGACGGTGACAATCTCCTCGCACAACTTGGATTGAGCTGATGAGCAAAGATCAAAGTGAAGAACAGGATCAGGAATTGGGCGAGCGAGAGCGCCAACTCCGTGAAGATACGTACAACATGTTGCGAAATCCGCAAAGCATGAGATGCATATGGTGGATTTTACAACAATGCGGAATTTACGGCGTCAGCTTCACCGGGGACGAGATGACCGCATTTCGGGAAGGCCAAAGATCCATCGGTCTGACCATCATCCAGAAAATCGCAGAAGTGGATGAGACGGCCTATCCGACCTTGATGCTCGAAATGAGCAAGTTTGAAGCAAAAATCAAGGAAGCCGAGGAGGCAGGAAAGAGCGATGATGAGTGAACGAAAAACCAAGGCAGCCAGCCCCGACACCGTAAGGCCTGGAGCATCCAACGCTTCCATTTTTGCAGGCGTCCTGAAACTGCCTCGTCCTGTTCTGTCTCCCGAGGATGGGACGGGCATTGGTGAGCAATCTGTAAGCGATACGCTTTATGGAGATGCGGCACCAGCCCCTGATGAGGGAGGCGACGCTCTGGGCCACGAGCCCGGCTCCCTCATCGGGGACGATGTAGCAGACGCACAAAATATTGATGGTGATGGCGACCAAGAGAACGGGGGCGAGAACGAAGGCTCCCATCTCGACCATGTGCCGGAAGATGGCGTCTATGATTTCTCCTCGCTTGATCTGCCAAAAGGCATGGAGATTGACGACCAGCTGTCCGCCATGGCTGGCCCGCGCATGGCCGAGGCCAACATGAGCCAGAACCAGGCCAATGCGGTGGCTGGCGTCCTCACCGACATGCGCAAGAAACAGATCGAGGATTGGCATCAAACCAACCGCGATTGGCAGAATTCCGTGAAATCGGATCGGGAGATTGGCGGAGACAATCTGCGAACCTCCATTCAGGCATCCGAGAAATTTCTGGACGAATTCGGCACCCAGGAGCTGCGCGATTATCTGATCAGCTCCGGTGGTGGCAATCATCCAGAAATCATCCGTGCTTTTGCCCGTGCAGGACAAGCACTGGCAGAGGACAACCCGGGCGGCAAAGCAAGCGGCGGAAAGCTTGATACTGCGTCCATTCTTTACCCAGACGACTAACAGAGAGGTCGAAGTCAATGGCTGTATTGGCTCAAAAATTCTTAACGCTTGCAGATCTCGCCAAACGTGGCGGTGGCAAGGGAGCAGAAATGGCTCAGGTGATTGAGCTTCTGGCTCAGGAAAACCCCATCCTTGAGGATGCGGTTGCCATGGAATGTAACCAGGGCAAGAGCCATCTGCACAATATCCGCACCCGCCTGCCACAGGTGGCTTGGGGCAAGTTGTATAAAGGCATCCCGCAGAGCAAATCCGACATCCAGCAGGTCGAAGACACCACCGGTTTCGTGGAAGCGCTGGCAACCATCGATTCCCGCCTGCTGAAATTGTCAAAGAATCCGGCACAGGTGCGCCTGACCGAAAGCTCTGCTTTCATCGAAGCTCTGAACCAGGAAGTCGCAACCGGCATCTTCTATCATGACACCAAGACCGGCCCGGAAAAATTCATGGGTCTGTCCGTGCGCTATTCCGAATATGCCACCGGCGATAAAGGCAAGGGCGCAGCCAATCAGGTGATTGATGGCGGCGGCCGTGGCTCCGACAATACCTCCATCTGGTTTGTCACCTGGGGCGATCGCTTCACCCATCTGCTCTATCCACAAGGCTCCACTGCTGGTGTCCAGCGTGAGGACAAGGGCGAGCAGCGCATTCACGATGATCAGGGCAATCCTTTCTATGTCAAGGAAGAGCTGTTCAGCTGGCATGTGGGCATGGCCGTCAATGACTGGCGCTACAATGCTCGAATTGCCAACATCGATGCAAGCGAAGTCGCAGCAGGCAATGTCGATGTCTATGCCCTGATGCGTCAGGCTTACTATCGCCTGAAATCTCGTCGTGTGCCGGGTGGCAAGACCTGCATCTACATGAATTCCGACATGATGGAAGCACTGGACAAGCTGGCAACCAATGCTGGCAGTTCGGACAATTTTGTCCGCCTGACCCGTCAGGACGTTGCCGGTGAGGAAGTGCTGACCTATCGCGGCATTCCAATTCGCGAAACCGATGCCCTGCTCAATTCAGAAGAGATGGTTCCAGCTGCGCAATAACCCCGCTGGCTCTCATTCATTTCAAAAGGACATTCAACATGATCTTTGATACTCAAACTCTCTTTTCCGATCAGCAAGCGGTCACCGCCTCTGCCCGGTCTGAAAATGTGCTGGATCTGGGCGACATGGGCATTCCCCATGGCAACAAACAGGCACCAGTACGCGACATCGGCGAAGGCACGCCCTTGCCGCTTCTGGTTCAAGTGACCGAGGATTTTGCTGGCCTGACGTCACTGGAAATCCAGGTACAGACCTCTGATCAGTCTGATTTCAGCTCTGATGTGCGCCTGCATACCAGCTCCGGTCCGGTACCGGTGGCAAAGCTGAAAGCTGGTTGGAAATTCGGCGTCACCTCTCTGCCGGTGGCAGATAAGGACGGCATGGGCCGCTATCTGTCCATCAATTACGTCAAGTCCGGCTCGGATGCCACGGCAGGTAAAATCACTGCTGGTCTGGTGGCTGCGGTCCAGACCGATGGCTAGCCCCCGACGCTTTGACGGCAAGGTCCGGGCCATGCGCCCGGGCTATTGCGGCGGATTGGTGCGCAAGGAAGGCGAGATCTTCGACTTCAACGGCATTCTGGGCAGCTGGATGGACCCGCAAGAACCATCCGTCCCGGCCAGCAAAGCTCCGATCAAGAAGCCCCTGCGCAAACCAGCCGCCAAACGGGCAAGCAATCAGGCCCAATAATCCATCTTAGAGAAGGGACATGCGCCCCTTCTCTCCCTGCCACCGACTGATCGTAAGCCCAGGCTCTCCCGGAGATGGACAATGACATCCGAAGTTGAAATTTATAATCTCGCTCTGTCTCACATCGGCATCACCGTGCCGGTTGCATCGCCAACGGAAAAGAGCAACGAGGCGAAGCAATGCCGGCTGCATTTTGCCCATGCGGTGCGCGCCTTGCAGAACTTTCCCTACGATTTTCTGAAAACCACCCGCTCTCTGGCCATGATCGGCCATGGAGAGAATGGCGACCATGTCTATGATTTGCCGCGTGACATGATCCGCCTGATCAAACTGGCCAGCACGATTGATGATAACAGCCTGCCGGTGCATGACTATGCGCTGCGCGGCGGACAGCTGCATTGCAAGATCTCCCCGGCCTATCTCACCTATACCAAGCCGGTGCTCGATAGCTCGCTCTTCCCGCCCAGCTTCATTGACGCCCTTAGCTGGGAACTGGCAGCGCGCATCTGCTTTCCGCTGACCAAAGACCAGAAGCTGCGGCAGGAAACCTTTCAGATCGCACAAATGCGCCAGCCAAAGGCAGAAGAAATCAACGCCAATAATGAAATAGACAGCTGGGACTTGCCCGCCAATCATCTGGAGGCGCGTTCCTGATGTCAGTCCTTCGTAACATGCAGCCCGCCTTTGTCGGCGGCCTTTTGTCCAGCACTCTTTGGTCGCGGGTGGATCTGTCCAAATATGCCACCGGTCTGAAGCGTGCCGACAATATCCTGCTCCATGCCCATGGCGGTGCATCCAACCGGCCCGGCCTTGTCTTTGTCGACGAGACCCGCACCAGCGGCAAAGCCCGCTTGCTGCCGTTTGATTTCGACGTCGGCTCCGATCAGACCTATATCCTTGTCTTCACCCATCAAAAACTGCGGATCATCCGCTCCGGCTCCCCCATCAAATCCGGCAATGTGGGCGACAGCAATCGCCCCTATTATGAGGTGGATACTCCCTATACCGACACCGATATCGATCAGTTGGTGATGGTACAGGAAAAGGACATTGCCTATATCAGCCACCGAAATCACCCGCCGCACAAGCTCTCTCGCTATGGCGATCTGGATTGGCGGCTGGAAGAGATGGATTTCTCCATCAAGATGACAGCCCCGACCGATGTGGCGGCATCAGCGGAATCCGGCTCCGGCTCCACCAGCTATAGCTACAAGGTCTCGGCCGTTCATCAATCCACCAAGGAAGAAAGCCTGCCCTCGGTTTCGGTCAGCGTCAGCAATGATCTGACCACCGCAGGCCACAAGAACAAGATCAGCTGGACCGCCCATTCGGATGCCAGAAAATATGTGGTCTATAAGGAAGACAACGGTCTTTATGGCCTGGCCGGCACCACGACTGCCACCAGTTTCATTGATGAAAATATCACCGCCGATCTGTCCGACGCTCCGCAGGAAGTGGTCAATCCCTTTGATGGCGCGGGCAACTATCCCGGTGCGGTGGGGTTCTTCGAACAACGCCTGACCCTGCCCTCGACCAACAACAATCCATCCGCCATCGATCTCAGCCAATCAGCCAATTACGAAAATTTCAGCTCTGCCTCTCCGGCCAAGGCATCGGACGCCATCGCCTTTCGCATTCCCTCTTCCCGCCGAAATGAAATCAACAGCGTGGTCAGCATGCCGCGCGGACTGGCAGTCTTTGGCACAGCCGGGGAATGGGTGGTCAAGGGCAGCTCCGACGATCACCTGACCCCCTCCAATCCGCTGGTGCGCCAGCAATCCTATTATGGCTCCAGCAGGGTCCAGCCCATTATTTGTGGCAAAACCATCCTCTATGCGGTCGCCCGTGGCGGCGTGGTCCGCGATTTCAATTATGACTTCTCATCAGATAGTTATGGCGGCGCGGATCTCACCGTTCTGGCCCGGCATCTGTTTGAAGGCAAGGAAATCAAATCCTGGGCCTATGCCCAAGCGCCCCATTCCATCGTGCCGGTGGTGCTGGACGACGGTGCCTGCGCCGTCATGACCTATATGAAGGAACATGAAGTCTGGGGCTGGACTGAATTCAAGACCAAAGGCCAGTTTGAAGATGTCTGCGTCATCGCCGAAGGCAATGAGGATGTGGTCTATTTCGTCATCAAGCGCATGATTGGTGGTCAGGAAAAACGCTTCATCGAAAAGATGCATACCCGCGTCTTTGAAGACAGCAAGCAATGCTTCTTTGTCGATAGCGGCCTCAGCTATAGCGGCTCTCCGGTCGATAGCATCTCCGGCCTGACCCATCTGGAAGGCGAAACAGTCGTAGCGCTGGCCGATGGCAATGTGGTGCGCGATCTCAGCGTCAGCGGTGGCCAGATCACTCTGCCCATCAAAGCCTCCATCATTCATGTGGGCCTGTCCTATGAAGCGGTGCTGCAAACACTGGATCTGGACCTTGGCACCGTTCAGGGCCTTGGCACGGTTCAGGGCCGCCAAAAGGCCATTGGTTCCATCTCGGTCCGGTTGAACCAGTCACGCGGCCTTTGGATCGGCCCAGATGAGGACAATCTGCATGAATGGAAACAAAGATCCACGGAAGACTGGAACGAGCCGACCGATCTCTTTACCGGCATCATGCAGTTCAACCCCTCTGGTCGCTGGTCGCAAGGGGCCACCACCATCATCAAACAAAAAGACCCGCTGCCCATGAGCGTGCTGTCCATCATGCCGGAGATCGTCATCGGTGGTTGAGATCAGGATCATACCGGCCACAAAGGACCATGCCCACGACCTTGCTCCGCGTATGCGAAAGGCAGATCGCGACGAGGTCATGGCAGGCTCCGGGCAATTGCCGCTTCAGGCGCTGCTCTTTTCCATGGAGCAATCGGATGAGGCCTGGACAGCCTTCATCGATGGCCGGGTGGAGGTCATGTTCGGGGTCGGCACCATCAATATGCTCTATGGCATCGGGGCCCCCTGGCTGCTGGGCAGCGATGCCATCAAGACCCATTACCGCGCCTTTTTGCGGCAGTCACTGTTGTGGAAATCGCACCTAAACTCTCAATACAGCGAATTACACAACATGGTGGATGATCGCAACAAGGTGAGCAAGCGCTGGCTGCAATGGCTCGGCTTCGAGCTGGGCCCGGCCATCGATATCGGAAATGGCCTGCATTTCCGCGAATTCTGGATGAGGAAAATGTGATGTGTGATTTGGGAATTGCCCTCGGCCTTGCCAGCACGGCAATTGGCGCGGCCGGATCCATGGCGCAGGCACAGGCGCAAGCCGATGCTGCCAATTACAATGCGCAAGTCGCCGAGATGAATGCCCGTCTGGCCGAAAAGCGCTCCAAGGATGCCTTTGATCGCGGCCAGAAGGAAGAACAGGCCAAACGCGAGGAAGTCTCCCAACTGATTGGCCGCCAACGCGCCGCCATGGCAGCAAATGGCGTCGATATCGCCTATGGCTCCCCGCTCGATACCTTGGTGGATGCCAAGACCATGGGCGAGCTGGACGCCCTGACCGTGCGCACCAACACAGCCCGCGAGGCCTACAACCATGATGTCGACGCAGTGAACAAACGCTCAAAGGCACAACTCCATCGCATGGAAGCCAAGGCCGCCACGACAGGCGGTTATCTCAGCGCCATGGGCTCGCTCATTGGCGGCTTTGGCACGGCTTACGGTGACGCGAAGAAAGCGGGGTATTTCAAGTAATGGCTATCGTCCCGAACTATAAAAGATCGGCCCGTCTTACACCGCGCTATCAGCGCAATATTGAGGTCTCGGCTACATCTGAGCATATGGGTGCAGCCATTGGCCGGGGGCTGAGCGGCCTTGGTCAGGGCATCGGCACAGCAGGCAAGGCCCTGCATGCAACAGCAAGACTGGACAATGCCAAGGCCCAGGCAAAAGAGCGCGAGCAGCAGGACCAGAAAGACCAGATGGCCGAGCGCGAGAGGCAAACCCGCGTCAAAAACCAGCTCAGCGAAAGCATGGAGAAAAACCGCGCTGATGTTCAGAAAATTGCGCAGGGTCCCGAGGCCTATGCCGATGATCCAGATCTCAAAGACTTCGGCTCTTCTGTCGATGATGTGCGCCGTGTGGAAGGCTTTCTGAAGACCGCGCCCAAGGACGAAGCAGATAACATCAGACCGGGTATGGAGGCCATTCAGGTCAATGCCTCCAACCGTGCCAACCAGCTTTTGCAAGAGCAGGCCCTGAAGAACGGTCAGCAGGCGGATCAGCGATATCTCGATAATTTTGTTCAAGAGGCTGTAACCGATCGCAATGATCCTGTTGCCGTGGAAAAATACCGGCTGGCAGGCCTTGCCAATATAAGCGCCAGCGCCGAGCGGGACGGACTGGATGAAGGTGAGGCTGCAGTCCTTGCCCATGCCTATTCTTCAAAGCTCGACAGGGATGTGGTGCTGGCAAAGCTGGAGGATGATCCGGCCCTTGCCCTTGAGGATTATGACCAACTGCGCCCACGCCTGATCGAGACAGACCGACAGGAGCTGGACAGAACCTTTTCCTTCGTTCGCAAGGAGGAAGCGATCAAAAGCCAGATATCCGGTATCCTCTCCTTAAGACGTCATGACACAAGTCTCTCGCAATCCCGGCAAGCCTCTATGCCAAAGGGTGAGAATGATCAGCCATCAGGCAGCTCTGTCCCTCTCACTTACCTCAATTTGGCCAGTCCAAGTGCAGATCGAAGGCTGGATCAAGAGTTTACACTGACCTTCGCCACCAATCTCGATGCCCTGATGGAAGATGCGCAGCAGCATATCGGCACCGGACTGGAGATACTCCCTTATCAGGATCATGCTTCCATCACGCCCGGTGGGGAGAGTGATTATTGGAGTGCGCAGCAAGGCCAGAACAAGGTCCTCATCCGCTATCAAGGGCAGAGCCTTTCCAAGGCACCCAGCAAAGTACAGGACTGGCTGGCAGACAATAGCGCCGCTTACGGACTCTTCCTGCCGGTTGGCTCCACCGCTGCAGGCAATACATCACCAGAGACCCGCATTGCTGACGGCTTTGATAGAGTGCTTGTTGCCTCTCTAGACAGTCCATCCTCCCGCGCCCTTGGACCATCTGCCAAACAGATGGAAGAAGCCATTGCAGCCATCGACAATCCAAATCTTCAGGAAGCAGCCCGTTCAAACCTGCAGATCGAGCTGGACCGGCAAGGTAAACAAGACAAAGCAGGCCAACTGGCCGCCGCACGCGAAATCTGGACCGCCATTGACGATGGCAAGAGCCTTGAAGATGTCCCGATCAGCATTCGCGTGGCAGCGGGCAGCGCCACCATTTCTGATGCGACCGATTTTATTCGCACCCGTGAGGGCGGCAAGATCATCCAAACGGATGCAGTCACCCTGTCGGGACTCAACCGCATGATGGCATACAATCCTGACCGCTTTGCCGGCCAGGATCTTGACGCCTATCGCAACCAGATAAGCCGCAATGATCTCAAAGATCTCAAGCAACACCAGACTGATCTTCTGAAGCATGACAGTCAGGCCCTGAAGAGAACTGAGCTCTACAAAGCCACCTTCGAGCAAGCCGAAACGGCGATGGAACGGATCGGGCTACTCGATACCTTTCCGGAAGAAAATGACTTCTTTTTTGGAACCAAACTGGGGCTCCGCAATCATACGACCAGAAGGCTAAGGCTGAGCAAGCTCTCCAAGTTCCGAAACACTTTGAAGCAAGAGATTGATGATTTCATCGCCGAATCTGTTGCCAACCGTCCCAATGGCACACCACGCATGCCAACCTATAACGAGCTGGAGGAAATAACCAATCGGCTCATTCTGCCAGTCATGCTGGATGACGGAATTCCATTGTTCAATCTGGACCGCGCCGGCCACTTCTTTGAAGTGGACGACCCTGCAGACCCCTCCTCCTATCGCCTGAAAATCCATCCCGACGAGATCCCGGCAAGCGTGCGTCAACGGCTTGAGAACCGGTTCGAGCAAGCAAACGGCCGCAAGCCCTCAGGCGAGGAGAGTGTTCGCCTCTACCAAACTTTTCTTTCGGAGCAATGATGATGAGCAACAATGCTGCAAGACAGAAGTCAATTTTCAGAGAAGAGAACAGGTGGGCTCAATCTGGCGGCTTTTTTTCCAAGTTATTTGGAGCTGGTTCGCAGGAGGCTGCAACGGAGAAACCTGTCTTGAGTAACGATCAGATTGCACCAACTTCGCAAACCGGTAGCAACACAACCCGGCAAGAAGAGCAATCTTCAAGAGATCTCGATATCTCGCACAAGCAAGCCAGGCAATATTTATCACCCGAAGAGCAGGAATACCGCAGAGATTTTCTTGAGAACGCTCAGGAACAGATGGGCGGGAAAACTCCACCAAAAGAGATCTTCGTCATCCGACATTTACTGCAAGTCATGAATGAGAAGGATGAAGACGAAACAGTCAGAATTCTTCAGAAATTTCTCAATCTTGAACCTGCCATGATACGTGCTGGCCTTGAAGATCTTCAGTCATATCTGCAAAAAGCCAGTACTGACTACGACAAAAACAAAGGTGACAGATATCAAAGTCTCTTTGAGTTCATCCCGGATTGGCAGAAGAAAAATGAAACTGATCCGGCTGTTTTAAAAGACCAATATATGGTCAACAGACCACTATCAAATTCTGGATCAGCGGAACTAGCAGCTGATCTGAATGCTTTAAAAAAACGTGAACAGCTCTGGATTTCACAAGAAAATGCAGAGGAGAAGGCCAGAACTAAGAATGTCCGAGTGGCACTTGAGCAGAAATATGGGCTGGTCGCAAAACCTGTCAAACCAGGGCAGTTCGTGTTCCATTATAGAGGAAAGAAAGGTGTTCTTAATCAAGGAGTTATTAAGCCACATTTTGGCAATCAGGTGGAAGTGAAAAAGGGAGTTTTCCATCCAGATGAAATTATAGATATCCCGACTGATGAAATTCGAAGACGCCTTGGTTTTCATGCAGATGATGAAAACTTTGATCCACAAGAGATAAGAAATCTTATTTTACGAGCCAGTAAAGACCACAAGTTACAATCTAAAATCTTGAATATCAGAGGCATGGAACCTTTCGGTCACATTCTCAAAGATGAGGAACTCTCCAAGCTCACCGACATTCCACTGGACAAAATTCAAAAGATGCGATCCGGAGATCTGGCCGTTAGCGAAGTTGAGGATACTCTTCGAGGGGTAGCAAATGGTAGCGGCAGTCTTGTTTCAGATGGTCTCCAAACGATAGCCCGAAAACACAAGGAACTGAATATAGGAACCCAACAAATCGAAATTCGAGAAGATCAAAGAAAGATCAAATCAGATTTATCGCTTCTTTTGAAACACTCCAATAGTTCCGCTATCACCGCCGAGGCTGAAACCCGAATGTCTGAGGAGCTTTGGAAAAGAATGGAAGCGAAGGCCAGAAAAGAAACCGCTCTGCACGAATATCAAAAAAAATCTATAGAAGAACACTTCCTCTATGAGCTAGGAACATCGATTGACGGGTATATCGAAAAGAACTGGGCAACAAATGATCTGCTAAGCGGGGGAGAATTGGGCAAGGAAGCCGGTAAAGCACTTATTGAACTTATAGTGGTCAGCGGGGCTAATGCTCTTACCGGGGGAGCTGGGGCTGCACTAATGACCTATATGGTTACATATAGCGATAAAAGTCAGGCTTTGTATGAATTTGCAAGAAAGGAAGGATATGATGAAGAACGAGCTCAGCGTATCTCCAATTATGCGGCTTTGACTGCTCTTCCGGCTGCTATTCCCCTTTCGAAAATAAAAAATTTCAAACCGGTTGCAGATCTTCTCAACAAAATGTCTGCAAATAATGCGATCAGGACAAAGCTGATGTCTTTCGCTTCTGATATTCTGGTATCTGCCGGGGAAGGAGCAGCTCAAGAATATTTTGCAGAATTGTTAAATCAGTTTCCTGAAAATGCAATATATCCAAATCCCGGTGATGAAGATCAATTTAGATGGTGGTCCGATAAAATGAAGGCAGCATTTATGAAAGGTATCCAAACCGGAGCGTTGAACGGACTAGCAGGCACAGCTTCTCCATCCCCAAAATAAACTGACTGCCTTATCCAGCATCGCCATATGCAGCCATCCCAATTGACAAAAGCCCACCTTAAGAGTTGAACTCATCATTAGGCTCACAAAACTTGAGCGTAGAGCAGCCCCCGAAAACTAAGAGAAAATAGTTGCTCGTGCAGGGGCTGCATACTCAAAGCATTTCAGCAGAGAGCGTCCTGCCTAGGGATACCGCAAGCTCTAGAAACTTGTGACCCGCCGGTACAGCTTGTCCGGTCGAACGAGCAACCACGAAAAAATTATCACTGTTCCTCAAATCAAGCAATCACAAAATACATCGTAACAAAATCGTCTCTTCTGTGAAATGTGACAAGTCTCAATAGAATTGGACGTGTTCTCAGTAATCGTTTGAGAGTTGCCAAGCTTCTGTTTTGAAGCCAACGCGACCTTTGCCACCAATCTCGATGCCATGATGGAAGATGCGCAGCAGCAGATCGGCACCGGACTGGAGATACTCCCTTATCAGGATCGTGCTTCCATCAAGCCAGATGGGGAGAGTGATTATTGGCGTGCGCAGCAAGGCCAGAACAAGGTTCTCATCCGCTATCAAGGGCAGAGCCTTTCCAAGGCACCCAGCAAAGTACAGGACTGGCTGGCAGACAATGCCGAAGCTTATGGCCTCTTCATGCCGGTTGGCTCTACCGCTGCAGGCGAGACATCACCAGAGACCCGCATTGCTGACGGCTTTGACACATTGCTTGTCGCCTCTCTCGACAGTCCATCTTCCCGCGCCCTTCTTCCATCTGCAAAGCAGATGGAAGAAGGCATTGTAGCCATCGACAATCCGGATCTTCAGGAAGCGGCCCGTGCGAACCTGCAGATCCAGCTGGACCGACAAAGCAAACAGGACAAGGCGGGGCAATTGCACGCCGCGCGCGAGCTCTGGGCCGCCATTGATGACGGCAAGAGCCTTGATGATGTGCCGATCAACATTCGCGTGGCAGCGGGCAGCGCCACCATTGCTGAGGCGACCAATTTTATCCGTGCTCGAGAGGGCGGCAGGATCATCCAAACGGATGCAGTTACCCTGTCGGAACTCAACCGCATGATGGCAAGCAATCCCGACCGCTTTGCCGGGCAGGATCTTGATGCCTATCGCAATCAGATAAGCCGGAATGACCTCAAAGAGCTGAAGCAACACCAGACTGACCTTCTGAAGCAAGACAGTCAGGCCCTGAAGAGAACCGAGCTCTACAAAGCCACCTTCGAGCAGGCCGATCAGTTGCTGCAGCAATTGGGCCGCTCTACCGCTGGCCCCGATGGGGAAATTGACCCGGAAGCAGCCAAGCTGAACGCTCAATTCCTCATCAATCTCAAAAACCGCATTGACCAAGAGTTCGCCAAGGGCAGCTTTGATGCCGCAGAACCGGGCTTGCTGCAGAGCCTGATCCAAAAACAACTGGCAGCAGACTTCCCCGATCAGGCAGCAGAACTGCAAGCCTTGCAGGACGTCAGCAGCTCCGTCTCGACCAATGATTCACCGACAGTTTGGGAAACGATAAAAACGAAATCAGTAGATGTTGTTGCAGGGATCGTTGAGACCTTTTTTGAGCGTTATGAAGAAGACCCCGAGGGATTTCACAACGGGCTTCGGCTTCTCGATCCTTTCACTGAAGGTATGCGAGCGACCGGGCTGCTGGAGGATGAAAGCTACAAGCAGATAGCGCAAGCATTCGATGATGTATCGGGAGAAGCCATAACAGCCGTTCAGCCATATCTGGAAGACCTGATCCAAAAAGTTGAAAGAGGAGAAATTGATCCGAACGATACCCTCGTCGTTGCTGCCGGAAGCCTTGGTGCCGCTCTTCTGACGGCTTCTAAGAAAGATCGAGTAAGGATCATCAAGGCAACCCGATCACCCTTCTCCAGACTTATCGATGCCGTAAAAAGAAAGGCACAAGGTCCAAAAACCGCACCATCTGCCAATGCTCAAGTGGACAATGGCCCGGCCCCAAACAGCAAGCAGGCTCCGGGCGGAGCAACAAATAAATCTAGCGATGACGCTCCGTCATTTGCGGTAAACAGTAAGAAAAATGGCACTGGTGTCAAAAGCGGGACCTTCACTGGCAGCTATAAAAACATGAGCAAGCAAGAGCTTTCTTTCGTAGAGAAAGAATTGGCTGCGGGCAGATCAGTGGAGAGGATTCCCGAAAGCAAGGTGAAAGGGAAAAGATCGGCCGATTTCTGGATTTCTGACGGAAAGACCAGAATAGAAGTCGAGTTTAAAAGTATGAAAGACGTTGAGTTCATCGGTGATCTGGAAACTGACTCTGCTAAGATTTCCCGGGGCCTGTCGAGAAAGTTAACAAAAGGACGGGGACAGTCTTTGAACATTGCCGTAGATGTAATTGGGCAGGAGGGGATTACTATAGAGATCGTTGAACGAGCCTGGAGTCGGGCCAAGGGTGACTTCCGCAGGAGGGGCGTAGCGGCCCCTAGTGTTCGTATTATCGGCAAGGATTTTGAGTTCAAAAAAGATTGGAAGCTAAAATGACAGACAAATCAAAATATATAGACAAACCAAATTATCGAGAATTGTCAGGTCGCATAAGCCGACACTTGGCAGCGGCTAAATCTGAAGGCCATAAAAGGGAAATTATTATCTGCTGGGATGGGTATCTGGCATCATTGCTGGAATGGGGATATCTTTCAGAGGAGGACTTTGACAAGTTGTGCGATTTGCTCCCAATATTGGAGGATAATCCGGTTTCGTGGGTGTTTCTGGATGGTGATCCGGATGACGATGATGACTAATAGACTGGTCTTTCAGGGATAGTGATGAAATCGCAATTCATTCCACTCCGCGACCGGATCGCTTTCTTGCTGTCTGCCCAAGATCCTGCTCGTTCCCCAATAACAGGCCTCGAAGATCTGATCATCATCAAATAGTGATAACCCGGAGAACATTCATGTCATCAGCGATTTTCTTCCATACGAGCCTGGATGTAAAAGAGTTGGAAAAACGCCTTAAGCAAATCGAAGCAAAGCATCCTGAGTTGTTTGAAATATACTTTCAAATAGATCCTCCACTGGCATCTGATAGAGAAACAAAGGAAGTGATGCTGGAACAGGGATTTGACTTTGACACAGTCAGTTTTTTCATGGCAGACCTAAGAAATGAACATGATGTAGCAGAGCAAGACGGTGCAGACATGATGAAACGAGAGTTCAGCGATGTGGAATTCATTGCTCTTTTTGACAATGAAACCATCATGTAGTGGCATGTTTCTCTTAAATCATGCAATTCAACCAAACCGGACGGCCCGCGCTGCCCGGTTTTGCGTTTGGCCTCGCACAAGCCAGTCTCCCTCACTTACCTCAATATGGCCAATCTAATTGGCTGGATCAGGATCTGACACCGACCTTTGCCACCAATCTTGATGCCCTGATGGAAGATGCACCGCAGGATATACAGGACGGCTTGGAGATACTCCCTTATCAGGATCGTGCTTCCATCAAACCCGGTGGGGATCATGACTATTGGAGTGCGCAGCAAGGTCAGAACAAGGTCCTCATCCGCTATCAGGGGCAGAGCCTTTCCAAGGCACCCGGCAAAGTACAGGACTGGCTGGCAGACAATAGCGCCGCTTACGGACTCTTCCTGCCGGTTGGCTCTACCGCTGCAGGCGAGTCATCACCAGAGGAACGCATTACTGACGGTTTTGATAGAGTGCTTGTCGCCTCTCTCGACAGTCCATCCTCCCGTGCCCTTGGGCCATCTGCAAAGCAGATGGAAGAAGCCGTATCTGCCATCGACAATCCGGATCTGCAGGAAGCGGCCCGCGCAAACCTGCAGATCAATCTGGACCGGCAAAGCAAACAGGACAAGGCCGGTCAATTGAATGCTGCGCGCGAGCTCTGGGCCGCCATTGATGATGGGAATACCAACGCCTTTGTTCTGGGTGGCACCAAGTCCGCAGGCGGTGAAGACATCAATGAGAGCTTTGACCTTGGAGACTATGGCTCACTCAATGTGACTGGCCATGGCTCAGCCCCGGCCCACACCCTGACCATTACTGCACCTGACGGAAGCAAAACAATCATCACAGGACGGCTGGAACAGGATGAGAAAGCTCAAGCATCATATAGTCCAAGAAACCCAATCAAAGCACAGAAACTAAATCACTAGAAGAAGAAAAAATGAATACTCGCAAAGCTTGCGATTTGCTAGAAATTGCTACATGCTATCTGATAGATAGCGATTTCTTGATGCTATCTCAGCTGCATCAAGTGCAGCTTGTCGCAAGTTGGAGGGATCACTTTTGTGCCTGAGAATGAATATCAGTTAGTCGATGAGAAAAACCTGGCAGCAATAAAAGCCAATGTTGAAGTTGTTAAAACCGTCCTGGCCGAGAATCTGGAAGTTAGGCTTGATTTGGACGAACAGTCGATTGAATGGCTGGATGGTTATGTTGAAAGGAACCGTGAATTTTGGGAGCCAGAAGTAAAACAACAACATACTAGCATTCTTGGGTCTTTTCTTGGGGAAGCAATAGTCAAGAATTATGGTGGCCAATGGGCATATTCTGAAGGGTCTTTGGGAATAGACTTTGGCAATGACACATTTGCTTTTCCGTTTAACAAGGTAGCCAAACATATCGAGAATGGTGCCGAAGACTCCATCTTTAGTTTCTATAAGACCACATCAATGGTCGCTAATGGATCTATCAAATAGTCATTCCATTGGTTTTCGATCGATACGGGTCGCACCAATCAGTCAACAATAATCAATGTGAGTGAACAACCTGCCGAGACGCAACACCTAAGCCCCACTCCTCCCCCAAAACCGGAAGGCCCGTGCTATCCGGTTTTGCGTTTGGCCACTGGCAATCGCATGCCCCCCTCACTTACCTCAATATTGCCAGTCCGGTTGCTGACCGAAGGCTGGATCAGGATCTGTCACTGCCCTTTATCCTCTCTGGCGATGCCGCGACCTAGGGCAAAATGAAATTAATAAAGCGATCGACGATCAGTCCGGCGTGATGGTTGCGGAAGTCATATTCATAAAATAACGCGGGAGACCTGTTCACAAAATACTATCCGTTCGATGCCCTACGTAAGAGCGACTCTCTTGATGTTGAAGTCTTAAGAGAGTATGGCACGGACTTTGATACAATGTGTTATTTTGCCATGTCGTCAAGACCGAGAAAAGAAGGCTTCACCCTGAATGACGCAATCGCCTACATGAAGAAGGAATTCTCTGATGTGAAATTCGCTGCAGAAAATGAAGGTGGAGGTTTAATGTAACTCCACTCTTTTTAGGGGAGGTTTAGGCCATGTCAACCGCAACCGTATTCCATACCAGTTTGGACGCTCGGGAAGTTGAGGAACGCCTTAAACAGGTACAAGCAAAGCATGCTCTGCTTTCTACAAGTTCCTACAGCTATTCTATGGTTAGGGTGTCTAGCGAGCTGGACAATGAAATCCTTGAAGAACTTGGGTTTAATTTTCATTCAGTAAGCTATTTCGGCATTACCGAAATAAGAAATGCGCACCCTGTGCTAAGTAGGGCTGTTGAACTGATGAAAGAAGAGTTCAAAGACGCTGAAATTATTGCTCTGTTTCAAAATGAAATCATGATCTAGCTTCCTTGGTCAGGGAGCATTCCAATCTGGCAAAGCTGAAAGAGCCCCACTGCCACCCTTGGCGGTGCCACATATTTGACAAGCCTCACCCCGGCAGGCACCGTACAAAGAGCAACTGAGCGAAGAGAAAAATTCGATTTGAAAACAAAAGGTTATTTTTACAATGATGAAATTTCCCTGTTTTTTGACCTATGTGATCTCTCTATTTCTTTTGTCTTCCCTGCCTGTGACTGCCGGCTATTGCGAGGATTATGAAGCAGGCAAGGAATATCAGCTTTCCGATATTCCGCCCGCATGGCCATCTGAATTTCCAGCGCCACAAGCACTGAGCAAGATTGGTGGGCTACTCTCGGTCAATGAGGGAAGAAACTGTCATATCGATCTGTATGGTCGCACCAAGGAGCCAGGCAAAGATTATCTGCAGGATTATCAGCACCGTCTGGAACAAGCCGGTTTTCGCGCCGCCAATATATCCGAGAACGGAGATTCGATCTCCATGCAGTTTGAGCATGAGGACGGACATTTGGTGACGATCTCGACCGGCATCGTCAATGCCCGCACCAAAAGCGAATATACTGAAATTGGCGCTTATCTGATTTTGAACCTCAAGGCTGACTAAAGCTCTCTGCATGATTTCTGATTCAGCTGAAAGGCTTTGACTCGCTCTAGAGGGCGCAACGTCATTGAACAAGGTGGCAATCTTCATAAAACAAATGTTGTGATTTACGCAAAAGACAAATCGATAATGCGATGATAGCATCAATCCAGTAACAGTGAAGGTCTTTGCGATGACAATTTCTTCCGAAATCAACAAATCCGGCCCCTATGATGGCAATGGCTCGGCTACTGATTTTGAGTTTGATTTCAAGATCAGTGAGCCAGCCCATCTGCTGGTGCTGCATACCAATGGCGAGGGTACAGAAACCCAGCTGAGCGGGGATGCCTATCAGGTAACACAGGACGAAGACGGCACCGGCCATATCATTCTGCCCTCACCCTTGCCCACTGGTGAAAAGATCACCCTGCTGCTCAACCCGCCTTTCACTCAGCTCTCGGACCTGCCCAATCAAGGCGCCTGGAACCCGAAAATTGTCGAAAGCGCCCTCGACAAACTCACATCTTGCCTCCTCAAACTACGCGAAGAGGTCTCCCGTTCGGTAAAGATCAAGGCATCCAATGATTTGGCAGATCTGGATGACTTGCTGGCCGACATCGAACGACTGGCTGACGCCTCCGATGGTGTCAAAGCATTGGTCGGTGTGAAGGCCAAATTGGTGGAATGCGCCGACAATATTGCCAGTATTCAAACAGCGACAACCAGCGCCACAAATGCGGCCAACAGCGCGACCACCGCACTGGACGCCAAGACACAAGCCATCACCGCAAAAGACCAATCCATCCTCGCTCAAACCGCCGCCGAAGCCGCAAGAGACACCGCCCTCAGCGCCACACCGATCACGGCGAGCAACAAGGGCCGAGAACTGGTAGGCAAAACAACCGAAGCCGAGATGCGGACAGTGCTGGGCGCTGCGAGTAATTCCTCAGTTCAAGTTGTTATTGACGCCTTGGCCGAGAAAGCAACCAAAGTCGCCCTTAACAGCTTGCAGAATCAGGTCAACAACTTCAGCGCCGGACCAGTTGGTTCCATTATTGTGTGGTCTTTTGAAGTCCCACCTGCGGATTATCTGGAGCTCAACGGAGCCACACTCAATCGCACCGACTATCCCGATCTGTTCGCTACGGTTAATAGCGCTGGAATGCTGCAATCCCAAGGTTCCAAGCAACATACCCAATGGGGGAATGGGGACGGTTCGACAACTTTCTCTCTCCCAGATTGGCGCGGCGAGCACCTCATCGGCTGGGATCATGGCCGTGGGATAGACACCGGTCGTGGAATGCTGACATGGCAAGCCGACGCGGTGAAAGCACATAACCACAGCGCTGGTAGCTATAAGGTTCCTGTTTACGGCGGTGGCGTTGGCAATGTTGCAGGAGCTGGACATTCAAACCTCGAAGCTTACGGTTCTGTTCAAGGTTTATCGGGCACCACAGGCGCAGCAACCAACCGTGTTCGAACCGTCGCTGTCATGTTCTTGGTCAAGTTCCGTTAAAAAACCAACGCAAAAGTCTTGGTTTACTTCAAGCGCGCAAAAAATCAGTGCAGCAAATTCATGAGCTCAATTTGAAATTCAAGATCGCTCTCCCCATTCACCGATAATTCAGGAGACAATCATGCTGGGAAAAGGTGCGGCAAAGGCCCTGGAGCCTGATGATTTTGAAAATCTCGCAAGACAACTATCCTGTCACCCTGCCAATCTGGAAGCCATCGCAAAGGTTGAAAGCCGTGGTTTTGGTTGGTTCAAAGATGGGCGAATAAAGATCCTCTTTGAAAAACACATTTTCTATCGTCAGCTGCGTGGCAAGAAAAACAAGACCAAACTGAACAAAGCCATCCGGCTAGGCCTGGCTCGCCGTCGTTTCATCTCCCCCAGCCGCGGTGGCTACAAAGATCAGCGTAACAGCAAGGCCCGCTATGAGCTTTTGCAAATGGCTATGGATATTGATCCAACGGCGGCTCTGAAATCCATCTCCATGGGCACCTATCAGATCATGGGTTTCAACTATGAGGTCTGTGGTTTCAAAAGCGTCCATCATATGTGGCAGGACTTCCTGGTTGGCGAAAAAGCTCAACTCATTGCCTTTGCCAACTTCCTGAAAAACAAACAGCTCGTTCGTGCTATTCGCGAAGGCGATTTCTCTCTTGTAGAAGCCCGCTATAACGGAGGAGGATTGAAAGGCCGCTATGCCCGCAAGATGGAACAGCATGCCAATCAGCTAGCTTCTGGAAAATGGGCAAACTGGCAGGAGAATAGCTTAGAAATAACGGATCATCCCCTAGATCACGAACAGGCGCAGAATGCCAAGCCACTTGCCAAATCCCGCACCTTGAAAGGCAGCGGTGTTGGCTTTGTTGGCGGCGGTGCAATCTGTACTCAAAACATCCAACAAGCCGTCGACCAGTTGCAGAAAGGTGCAGATCACCTCAGTAGCGGCACAATCATCGGCATCACTATCGGCATCATCATCCTCATTGGCACGGCATGGGCCCTCTATTCCCGTTGGGATGATGCAGGTCGCCCTTCTCCAACAGAGATCTTCGCATGAGCGTGCTCCTATCCTGGCTATCAGCCACAAAAGTGGGACGCTGGGTTGCTACCACTTTTGCCCTGCTAGGTAGCCTTGCCCTTATCGCTGCCCACTTTTATGCCAAAGGCAAGACCGCCATGCGCACCAAGCATCAACGTCAGATATTGGAAGATATCGAGAACAGGAGGAAACTCGATGCGGATATTGATCATCTTGATGACGATGACATTGCTAAACGCATGCACGACCACTGGTCGCGATAGCTGGTGCCAGACGAACAGCCCTACTTATTTGTCGAAGCAAAGCATAAGGGCCATGAAACCGGAAGAGTTGCGCAAAATCTACGCAGATAACGAATATGGTCGCCAACGCTGTGGCTGGAAGAGGTCCAATGGAAGTCGCAATTAAAGATTTGCTCTACGTCGTAACACTGGCCATTGGCGTCGCCGGATCCCATTTCATGCTGCGTGCGCGGGTAATGGTGCTGGAAGAAAAGGTAAAAGGCTATTCCCGTGCTATTGAACGCATCTTTGATAGTTTGCAAAGAATTGAAGAGAAGCTCGACGGCAAGGAAGATCGCAGGGGGTAGAGCTGAATATATATGCCTCCGGATAAGCACAATTTCTGGTCCGAACAGATATGGAGGCAGGAAATATGGCGCGCCTTGATGGCGAAACTTCGAACGAATTGCTCGAAACGCTGACCGAATGGAACACCCAGCTTGAGCACCTGAGGCAGAAGCCTCCGGTGCCACCATGTCCGTAAAGTGCCAGTTTAATGAATCCGCCAAATCGATGAAACGCAAGCGGCCCTCCCCGTTCTGTATTCGGCTGAGCGAGACGCAGCGCGCACGCCTGGCCGATGAGGCTTCAGGCGTGCCGCTTGGTGCCTACATCAAGGCTAAAGCGCTTGGCGAACCTCTTAGGAGACGCCGGACGGGCCTTTCCATTGAGGACCGGGAGGCGTTGGCCAAAACACTTGCGCTGCTCGGGAAGTCACGTCTTTCCAGCAATCTCAACCAGCTCGCCCATGCGGCAAATATCGGCTCACTACCCATAACCCCTGAAACAGAGAAGTTTCTGTGCGATTGTCTGTGCGACGTGCAGGAGATTCGCAGCCTGTTGATGAGAGCGCTAGGCCTTAAAACAGAGCGCGATCAATGATTATCAAGGGTTCACAACGCGGCTCTGGTGCGAATCTCGCCGCTCATCTCATGAAGATAAACGATAACGAACATGTGCGTGTGCATGAAATCAGGGGCTTTGCCTCTGACAATCTGCACGACGCCTTCAAAGAAGCCGAAGCGATCAGCCTTGGCACCAAGTGCCAGCAATATCTGTTCTCTGTGAGCCTAAACCCACCAGCGAGTGAAAGTGTCTCAGTCAGTATCTTCGAAGGCGCAATAAGGCAGGTTGAAGACCAACTTGGCATGAACGGCCAGCCACGCGCGATTGTCTTCCATGAAAAGGAAGGCCGCCGTCATGCGCATTGTGTTTGGTCGCGAATTGACGCGGACACCATGACGGCAAAGCAGCTCTCTTTCTTCAAGAACAAGCTGCAATCTGTTTCGCGCGAACTTTACTTAGAAAACGGCTGGAAACTGCCGAACGGATTAAAAAGCCCTTCCGAGCGCGACCCGACAAATTTCACACTCGCCGAATGGCAACAGGCTAAGCGGCAAGGCATTGATCCGCGCTGGCTAAAACAATCTGCCCAAGAAGCTTGGCAATGCTCAGACGACTCAAAAGCCTTTGCTCAAGCAATGCACCATAACGGACTGTTTCTTGCCAAGGGAGACCGACGAGGGTTCGTCGCCCTCGATTATAATGGTGAGATTTATGCATTGTCTCGCCTCCTTGGCATAAAAAACAAAGAGCTCAATGCACGCCTAGGAAAACCCGATGGACTTTTGAGCGTCGAAGAAACTCGGACGACCATAGCCAGACGTATGACACCTATCATTCGGGGCCATATCGATGAGACGCGTGAAAAATTCACAAGTGAGTTAGCCAAATTCGCCAAATACCGATTCGAGCTAACCGCACTGCACCGACTAGCACGATCTAAGCTAGAAACTCGTCAACGTAAAGAATGGAATGCGGAGAATCTGGAGCGTGCAGCTCGGTTACCGCGTGGCCTTCGCGGTCTATGGCATCGGTTCACCGATAATTATCAGAAAATCCGGCAAGCAAATGAACATGAGGCAAGCAAAACCCGCCTGCGTCATGCCGATGAGTATCAAAAGCTTGTCGACAAACAACTAAATCAGCGTTTGGTTCTGCAAACACGCATAACCAAACTTAGAAATCAGCAAGCGCATCAGCTTCGGAGCTTACGCCAGGACATCGCGCGCTTTCTTTCCCATTCGCAAACTTCACCCGCCCCCGCTCGCAATCGGGAGCAGACACTCAGCCTGAAACTTAAGCGCTAGGCCAAACCACGCTACTTGAATCTCGCGACCTTGGGTACTTCATTGTTAATATGCAAAATTTTTGGGAACGCCCTGAAATCGATGACTATTTACGTGATGTTCGTAAGAAACCAGATCGTTATCAGTGGCTGAATTTGGATGCTAGCTTTGAAAAAACGGAGCAAGTGAAATCAAATAAGAGCTTATTGAACTCACCTGATTGCTGAGAAAAGATCTTACTGATAACTAGAGAACTCATGTTTTAGTGCTTCATCGCAATCTAACATTGCTTCTAGTATCTCGAGCGCGTATTCCATTAGCAACTTGTCACGCTCATTGTTTCCCTCTGGATGCAGCCAGCCTTTTCCTCCATGAAACAAGTTGTTGCGAACCCTATAAATTAGCTGGATCATGTTGTCTGACGTAGCTTCGACACCGGTCTCTTGCTCAGACCAGCGAGGCTTTTCTCCATCCCAAATTTGCTCTTTCGGAGGTTCACTACAAAAATATTCAACCGCCTTTTTTAGTGTCGGATCGCCTGTCATCTTTTCTTTGAATCTATCTCGAATATCGGCACCAAACTTGCTGTAATTTACTTTCAATGGCTTAACGGCATCACCTTTATGTACATACAGCTTTTCTTTTAGAGCATACTCAAAGCGGGAAAATGAAATTAAGAAATCCCTTGATAATTCTAAATCAACATGAAGGTTTCCTGCTGCCTCTTTTGATAATTTTCTCAATGTAATCTCCGAATAATTGTGTCCGTGAAATTATACACCAAATGGGAATGAAGTTCAGGCACAACTGAACTTCTGCCCTTCGGCGAGAATGGGGGGAAAGCGGAAAGCGCCTTCGCGGGGAACCGGCTGCAATGAGCTAATGCGAATAAAGCTGGGCGGAAGGCTCTTGTAGCGCGCGGGGCGAGGCCCCTAGCCAAACTCGTCGGCTCGACACAAGATCAACTGTTGCCGACTATAAGCGAACCAGGTTCAGAATCGATCACACAAGCATGTATTGCATACCTATTCAAACAGCTCACTCAGTAATCTTGATTAGACGCCTTTTTTGCATTCCAAATGCGAAGCGATCCATCCTTCTGCAAAAGCCCCACCAGAACATATTTTACACCAGCGACATCATCATAGTCTCTGGACGATTTATACTTCCAAAGTGTAATGGTAAAAACGAGCCGCTGTTTCAATTTTGCTAGCGCGGTGTCCAACCAGCTAGATGAGGCCCAAAGAATTTCTCCGTTATCCTGATGACGGTAGCGAACGTCGTCAGGATTCGGCTTCCATCCCCCCCACACTTGGCTCCTCAAAGCGATATTTTCGCCAGCATCAATCCAGTCAGCTACACTAGACCTCTGAATGAGGCCTAATGTAGCAGTTAGATCAATTCCGAGACGTGGGCGGATCGCCGCCCCCTCAGCAGCCAGCTCATCCCCCACATCGATACCAAGACCTCTTCGCTCTGGCGCCCAGATAAACGGATTAAATGGGTTCTCCTGTCTATGATGCCGATCATAAAAGCCTTCTTCCCAAAATTCAGGAAGCCAAAAGTCCCCTGAGGACCGTTTAGCAAAATTCGTGCACCGCCCAATTGCCCCCTTTTGGTCGGTGAGAGCTGATGTGATGTTTACCGTCACACCATCAGGTGAGGTCCATCTCCCGTAAATTGGCAGAAATTCACTTTCTGTAGTATCCCCTAATCCTAATTTATGAAGGATCGCCTCTTGGCTTTGCAGTGTATGTTGTCGATCGTTCCCCTTTCCAAGAAAAGTCTCGTTAGCTTGGTCTGGAACTGCATCTTTCCTATCCGACAGCCAAGAACCATCATCAAAGGTAATGTCGTACCGATTACGCCAGCTCAGCCAAGGGGATTCTTCATCAACCTCATAATGTCTTATGACCATAGGAAAACTTTTGGAAAGTGTTGTCGCAGCGCTCAGCAATGCATGCTTTTGAATATGCTCTCGATAGAATTCGTATTGATCATCCAACTCCCACCGATAACGTGATTGGCCTGGAAAGAACTTCATAGACGCCGCTTCTGGCCAGAGCCTCGTGATTTCACAACCCATCGCCTCTACGACGCTCGACTGTGGTAGATTAAACAATCTGGCCAGAGGCGCGATCTCAGTTTTGGTGAAGTCGTAGTCGAAAGCAAAAGTTGTAGTGGGACCAGGGCCAGAAGCGTAAGAATCGCTCACAACAACACCAAATGGGGGCTCATCAATAGCAACTTGTAATGCAGCCAATTCGGCATCATCAAGACCACCATCAATATTTCGAAGTGCCCGCATGATGTGGGTCTTATGAAGTACGTGTATATCATCTCTTTTTGCGAGCTGAAGAAGCTTAGCTCGGAGCCCCTGCAAAGCCGAATGGTCAAGCCAGGTTGTACGCGCCAACCCTATGAGCAGCCACTGCTGGGAGTTCTGAAAAGCAAGAAGGTGGTCGGTTGAGGCAAGTGCGGGAACACTTCTGACATCAAAACGAGACAGAAGGTTACTTATGTCCGTCAAAAGTCCGAGGCGTATCAAATCGCTTACGCCTCTCGCTATTGTCCAACGAATATAGGCATCACTGTCACCAAGCAGATGCCAGAGCACATCAGCAAAAAGATCTTCCTCATTTCCGCATAGTAACTGGTCCGGGCGCAAGGGCCCTTCACCGATCTCATCAGCAATGCGAGATGCAGGCCCTCCTAGTATGAACTCTAGAGCCTCCAAGCTTGCTGCCTCCGAAGCAACATTACAGAGGGCAGTTGCAATCTGAAGCCACTGATCACCGTCAAGTTCCACTTCATTAGCCGCCACCTTGCGAATAAAAAGCTCCAATACCAATTGGCCATCACCACAGAAATCAGACAGCAAGGAAATTTCGTGAGAGAGATTGGAAAACTGCTCTTCGAAGAGTTCGACGCCCTTTGCCTCGAAAAGACGTTTGGCCAACATTTCAGTCTGCGCAACTAAATGTGCGGATGAAGCCTTCCATGCGGCTATACATTCCGAAACTATATTTAAGGACTGGGAGTATCCGATCTCTGTGGCATCAATAATCGCGAGAATAAAAGATAGCCGTTTTGAGTAGGGACAAACTGCGCGCAGAGCTAAAATAAAACGCTGCCAGACATTGAAAGGTAGATTGTCTTCTAGACGAATCTCTTTCAGGGCACTATCAATCGATGGGGCGCTTGAAAGGTCGCAGTTTGTAACGAATTCAGAAATACGTTTGTCTATATCAGCTTCGGTTGGGTCTGAATTTTGACTTGCTGAAAAGTCCGGCGATGAGCTATAGCGTCCATTAAACTCATCTTGCCTCTTCTGTGCCTCAGCCCATAATGCTTCGATCTCAGCTTCATCACTGGGTGTTATTAGGTCAGGAAACTTAGATGCTGTCCTGAGGTAGCTCTTCCAGAGACTGGGCCAGCCGTCGACTGAGTGCTTGATCTTTAAGTTCTCAAGGACCGTAAAAAAGATGTTCCGTTGATCCTTTGGCGTCGACTTTTGGAGCAATTGTAAAACTGCATCTCCAGATTGCCAGTCATACCAGCCATGATCCTCACATATCGTCAGTATGAATGCTGCACGTCGTCGGTCTAAATGCCCATTCTCAGCAAGGAAGCATGCAAGCTGTGGTAAACCATACGAGAGCTTTGCTACATCTTGATTATGCCATCGAACAAGCTTTGTAATAGCCGGAAAGCCGATTGACTTTGCAGCGGCTCGCGCAAATAGGGTCCAACCAAACTTGCTGGGCTCGTTAGACACAATCGTCTGACAAAGGTTCATCAACCGTTGGCCGAGTTGAGGTGCTACAAACCCGCCTTTTTGAGCTGCAGCAAAATGGAGCAATGAATAGATTTGCTCGTAGCTCTCCCCGCCCATCTGGTCCAACTGAGCCAAACCCTGTCGATAATACTCCCTAGCTTCATCGACGCTCATCGGCATGAGCGCAAAAGCCAAATCGGCATAAGACGTTCCACGATGATCGATGTTGTCGTCTGACTGAATTTCCTCAGCTATCTTTTGTGCAAATGTGCCAGCAACCTCATGCAACTCGCTCTTCCGGGCAAGTTCTGCCAACACGCCAATCTTCTGGGAAATGTAAAAACGACCGCTGGAAAGCAACTCTACGATTGCCTCCGCCTGTGGAGCGGCAATGCTATGCCCGTGCGTCAGCAATATATTTAAGCATCCAATACCAACTGTGCGAGCAAGTAAATCGACCGACCGCCCCGCCTGCCAGTGGGCATCGTTGCGCAACAGTTCGCTCCAAAGCGACATAAACGTCATAACCGTAGCGTCGGTTATCCCCTTTCGAGAAAGCACTGCTTCCTCTATCGGTTGAAGTAACGACAAAGCGCATTCGATACCTCCACTGATTTCTGCTACCTCCCTGTCGCTAAACTTTGCCCGCAGGCCTTTCGTCTCTCCTTTCTTAAGCATGTGCGCAGGCTTGGGTTCAGTCAGGCTCTTTAAGAATGCCTTCGCCTCATCTTTAGTTGATACAGACCTTGCATTTTTATCGATCTTCACATCACGCGGTAGCAAATGATGGAACTTTAGGGATTTACCTGATGACCATGCACGAATTGCTGCGTAACGAATTGGCCCCCACGCGCGAGAATAAGCATGATGCTCACCATAATCGTAGCTAGAGGGACGATCTACTATCAAACTCCCTAATATGTTGGCCGCAGATTTCCTGGAACTGTAAATCAGCGTAGTCAATGCAGCATCAACAATCTCACCTGAACTATTCTTGGGAGGCTGAAGTGAGAAGTTATCACGGTTATCATCTTTGATCGGAGATAGTGTACCAATTCCGGTTGCCAGTCGCCTGATCTGCTTCCGACTAAGCATCAAAGGATGCGAAAGCAGTCGAAGTTTGAGCATCTTAGACTGGCATTTGTCGCTTTCCGCAAACGCAGCGAGTTGCTCTAGTATCTTTAAGTCGAAAAGCTCTACTAATTGTATTAGTTCTGCACACACGGACAGTGAGAAGCGGTCATTCCATCTGCAAAGATTGCGATCTACGAATTCAAAGTCACCGCCAACTATTTTGTGAAGCAGAATTGCTACATAGTCAGTAGCACCAGGACCAGGCGCATTTGGTATCGTCTCATCTTTCGGCTGCTCAACGTGCCAATTAATCCACCGCACTGTGCTGTCACACTGGATTTCTGCTTCTTCTCTATCACCAGCAAATTGATGAGCAATGGTAAGACGCGCGCTCTTCGCCCCTCTCCAGCCTGTGCGATCAGCAACGAGGCGACGGTATGAGTCAGCATCACCCAAGAGAATAGCCAGTTCTGGTGATCGCCTGATGAACTCGTCGCCTCGCAGATTAGCTGTTGTAATCTGAGCCAGCCGCATACTGAGCCCTATGAGGCGATCAAAATCCCCCTCATCCGTTGCCAAACGAAAGGCTGAACGAAGCCGAGCAAGGACTAAGCGACGTTTCCCAAAATCCGATTGAACTGAGCTTGGAAAACTCGTGGATTCAGCGAGAGCAAATGCGCGCTCGCTGTCTTTTATAATAACCAGGAAATGAGGAAGAGCCTCGGCAGCATAGGCTGAGTTCGACTGTGCGGCAAGGAGCCTGTCCGCAATAGCTCGCTGAACTACCGACTGCTGCGAGTATGTCTCCTTAACGTATGTCTCTGTGGGTTCATCGCGAAAGATAACACCATGTGAGGTCATATCTAGGAAAGGCGCAAGATCGGATGCTGCGGTTTTTACTTGTGAAATAGACCAACTCAGCGCCAAGGCAAGTTCATCAAGCGGAATTGGCGGAGGTAGGAGGGATATTGCAGCAAAAAACTCAACGACTTCTGCATCACACCATCCGGCGATACGAAGCTCTCCAATAATCTTGTCACAGTGCTGAGCAATAATGTCGGGAACTGTTATCTCTGCTGTCGTATCGCCCGCGACAACATTGATATCCCAAGTTTTAACGAGATAGTCGAGCACCCGTGCATTCCGGCCAGAACGAGTTAAAGCAGTCGTTATCTCGATATCAGAAGCATCAGGTTTCCGAACTGCCAGAAACTCACGGGCCTCTTCCTCGGTAAACGGACCAAGTTCAAGCTCCGTCACTCTCGTGTGGCCTATAACGCTGGCCCTTCTGTATGGACGAGCCGTTAGAAGAAGACTCACGCCTTCTATGGGCTCTTCGTCAACAGCTTCGAGTAACAGTTTTGCAAAGGACTGTTCGCTCCGACTGTTGGCCTCTAGCTGCGCATTGTCTGCAGCATCGATGATAATGAGCAGACCATGCTTCTTGGATTGTGTTCGTACAGCCTTTGCCGCCTGCGCTAGGCGTCGGCGTGCTGTGCGTACGATTTTCCTGCTGTCGTCTCCACTCGGCAGAATAGGATCGCAAAGTGTCTTCAAAGCAAGTTCGTTGACAATCTGCGTGAGACCGATCCTCGGTAGGTGGCGGGAGTGATTGTCAGACCTATAGGAGCCACCGCCAAAACAGTCGAAGACAACCACTTCGAACTCGTTGGCCATCATAGCAGCAAAACTCTGAACAAAGACCGTCTTTCCTACGCCACCATCTGCATAAACAAAGACGGGAGAACTGCTTTTTACAAGGCTGCCAGCTGCCGAAAGCTCTTCTCGTTCGATTATCTGCCCGATAGTAGCAAAGCACTTTTCAGCCGGGAACAAGTCCTCGACCTCACAGCCAAGCGCATTCAGAATATCTTCTCGTCGAATAAGATTGTTGCGTTGACCAGAAGGACCAGCCTTCCTAACGATCAAATTCTGCACCTCAAAGAGGCGGGCTTTGGCTTCTGTGTCTTCACTGACAGACCAGTCCGTTAGCGTTCGCTTCAGAGCGCCTTCCTGAGCAGCCAGACCTTCTTCTCCTGCCTTGAACACTGTTCGGCTAAAGAGCCTAGCGGGATCAGCAAGCTTGCGATCCTCACACCAACGCCGGAGATTTTGGGTTTGTATTTTTGCCCCGAAATTCGAGGGTGTTTTGCCGTCAATGATCGCAGCAATTGCTTCCCAAAGAGAGGCGCTAAAAGGTGTGTTAGTAACAAATATGAAAGAAGCCTTAGCATCAACCACTTCAGCAGAAAATTCATTGTCGTAGCCAACAATCGTGTCCGCGAATTTTTCAATAGTCTTCTTGAGGTAAGCTGCCGTAACAGGCTCTTCGTCATTCTTATACTTGAATTGTACAGTTTCAAGCTTTGAACAGTTTTCAAAGTTATCACCTGATCCGTAGTAAAATACTAGATCGGCAACTTCTTCTGCTCGCTGCCCTGGATGTCCAGTTTCGGTGTGCGAAATTCCTTCGACAGCGATAGCACTAAGACCATCGCTCGGAAATAGAAGTTGCAATGCACGGCGAGCTGCCCATCTCTCATGAAATGTGTGACCCGCACGAGATGCGCGGACAGAGTCATTATCGAATTCAATACTTGGCACCTGATAAACCTCTCACCCAATCGAATTAGATTGAGTTGCCATAATGATAAACCTGAGATTGCTGACTGCAACTTCGTTGATAGCTTTGCCCACAGGAAGCCTGAAAAATTCTTTCTAGCGGTAAGTTTCCGCAAATTGTCAGCCAGTAATATCTAGGCAGAAAGCTTTTTGGAGGGGCACGAACACTGCCTAGGTCGATGGGTGCAGGGTGATCGAAGTCTTCCGTGAGTGGCTCAATCCGGCGATACGGGTTGGATGGCGTGGCGAGGCTCAATGCCGAGTAAACGCCAAGGCCGGGGGGATGAAACGGGGGCGCGCCAGCGGGCCCCCTTTCCAAGTTTGCGGGTATTACCCCGCACAACTTGCGAATTGCGCTACGCGCAAACCAGCGCAATTTGTATTACAAGCCTATTTGCTGAATTTAAACGTAATATCTACTAAGCGATAACTGGTGAGCCAGAGGTCAATTCAAACTCTAAGCGTTCGTAAACTTCGTCCATGATCTGTTTGATCAGCTCATAATTTGGTGCGGGGTTGATAGGATAAAATTCATCATCGCCGACTTCCTGAATAATTTCTTGACCTTTATCATAGAGGTAGTCTCTAAAATCTTTTTCCCCAACACACGAAATTGCTTGGGCAGACAATTCAATATTCACACCCACACGAAGAGCCAAATTACTTTCAATTGGCGTGGATGAGCGAACATCATTAATGATTTTCATCAAACTCTTTATATCATCAATATATGCGCTCATTTTCTATAACCAACGGAAATTACAATCATTTTAGTCTTATCAGTTACGACCATAACATTTCCGTCAATGAATTTATATCTGTTGTTTGACTGCATTTCTTGTTGAATTTGCCAATCCACCCACCAACCCAAAGGCAAGGCCCACGTGACATTATAGATGCTTATACGCCGTCAACTTCACAACTCTAGCCCATACAGGTCCTGAATTTCGGCTTCCTGAATGCACAAATACTCCATGGTCTGAGCCTGCGTTGTATGCCCGAAAGCTGCCATGAGCAAAGCGATTGGCTGATTGTTTTGCACCCTTTGGTGATAACCCCATGTTTTGCGCATTGTATGAGAGCCGTAGTTGCCTTTCAGTCCAACTTCCCCGCACCAACGCTTCAGCATCTTGTGGACGGCGGCTACTGTGAGTGATTTGCTGGTTTTTTTGGATACAAAAAGTGGCGCGTCGGGGATTGGGTTCGGGTGACTCTTCAGCCAGTTGCCAATAGCATCAACCACCATTTGATTGACGGTTATGGCACGATATTTCCGCGTCTTGGATTGCTTGATTTCCAACCGATCTCCAGCCTTTAGATGATCAACCTGACCAACATGCAGCGTGAGTATTTCCCCGGCTCTGTACGCAGTATTGATGCCAAAGGTGAACAGGCACAGATCACGAGGATTGCTGGCGCATAGTGCCTTTATGCGTTTGATTGCTTCAAGATCCCTGATGGGTTCAACCTTTATAGACGCCCCCTTTTTGGGGTGGTTGGAAGCTTTTGGCTTTGCATGCGCAGACATAGAATCCCGGCCCTTCTCCATTGCTGATAGGCGTCCACGGCGTCTGATCGCAGGCTTCCATATAGCTCGCTATTGGCATGCCCGTGAGTCTGCAAAATAGACTGGAATCTATGCAATGCCAACTTATTCTCAAAAGATGGCATTATATGGAAAATATAACACTATCAAATAGTAGGCAAGGGCGTAGAGCGTCTTAGGCATCAAAAATGACCGTAACACTCGCACTCACAGGGCAATGCCATCTTCTGAGAATTTCTTGAACTCAAATCAGAAAGAAATTTTCAAAAACTTCAGATAGGAAACACACGAAACCGACAAGGATAGGTAAGCTGATGTCAGATGCGTTTAAGATTGCAGAGCAAAGATTTGCGGGCGGTGAAATATCCGAAGAGGAATTTGACCACATCAAAGAGAAAATCTCTGGGCAAGGAACAGAGTCATCTAGCCAAGCGAGAAATTCCTCGGCCCTCCGACCTCTTGGGAAAATTCTGCTTCTAGTCGGCGGAGTTATATTCGCAGCCTTGTCGTTTATGATGATTGATATCTATTCCAAAGGTGCTGAGATGGCTCCTCTTGGTAGAGGTGTTTGGTTTTTCTCTGGGGTTGCTGCTGCAATTGGTCTGTATCTAGCTACCCGAAAACATGGGTAATCTACCCAACAGCAAATACACTCTGATTGGTTGCACCAGCAGTATGAGAAATACTGCTCGGTGCAGCAGCCATTGGCATCTAGGGAATATTTGTAGACACCTTTAAGTTGAAGATGTTGCAGTGTATACTCGCACATAGACACGCATTAATTTCGATCCAGACCAAACTACCGTCGTAGAATATCGAGCGAAATCTACAGGGCTGACAGCATGAGCCGCACCACGAATGAAGGCCAACTCGGTCTCGTTATCGCACTTCTATCACTTATATTTGCTATTGCCATTGTTATCGTTGTTGGATCTGTTGTCGCGTTTGTGGTTGCGCTCTTTATGTTGGGGCTTGCCGACGAGCAATATCGAAAGAAGATCAAGCTGGTCATTATATTCAGCGCGTTTTTTGTGGCCCTTCCTTTCTTCTACCTTGTTGGCAGTTTTGTTGCCGAACTCAAAAATTATGATGAAGTGCTTTTCAATTTAGGCTTTGCATCATTGATGTCTTCATTGATTGGGATACCTTCGGTTGCCGTGATTATTGCTGTCCTGATCATGGATAGGAAAAACGAGGAGAAAGGCCTACCTACATGGAAGGCCAGGTACAAAGCATGGCAAGAAAGGCGAGGATTTCGCCCAAAACAAGAAGCGTCTGAGTTGACCGAGCCGCAAGACGGAACGGTTTCGGCGGCGTTCGACGTACCTCCGCAGAGGGGCTGAAGTAAATGCTGAGAGCCGCATGGGAAGTATACCAAGCTCTGGAAACCTTACAGGCAAACAAGCGAGCGCGAGAACAAGAGGAACGAGCCCTCGAATCCATTGAAGAAAATCGCCGTGTTCGAGAAGCGCTGGAAACACTGGAAGCTTCCGAGCTGTTAGGTTCTGGCCGATTGGGAAACTTGGCGGATGCCAAACAAGAAAGAATGCTCGACAATGCAGGTTTGTTCTTAGGAGCCCTTGAAGGCCAGCCGCTCTTCTACAACGGAGATATGCATCTCCTGAACTATGGGATGACCCGATCCGGTAAGGGGCGCGATATTGTGCTGCCCAATCTTGCGCATGTGTTCAATCGCTCACTTGTCGTCAACGACATTAAGGACGGAGAAAACGCTTATGCGAGCGCCGAGTATCGTAAGTCTCGCGGTCATCGGATCGTTGCGATAAATCCTTACGGGAAGCATGGTATTCCCTCCTTCAAACTCAATCCGTTTCAAAGAATAATCAACAAAGCACAGCGTGGTGAGAGCGTGACCGAAGACGCTCTGCAACTGTGTATGTCTTTGGTGCCACCAAAAAAAGAAAAGGACGGTTGGGTTGCGGCTGGAGCGCAGCAGATCCTAGCAACTTGGCTGGAATTCAACGCACGCTTCAGGCCCGACAGTTGCACGCTTTCCAATATGTGGCGGTTTGTATTTAAGGATTTCGTTGAAACTGTAACAGCTATTCTCGATTGCGGAGATGAGGCGCTTGCCGGGCTTGCTGTGAAGATCGTAGATTTAAGAGAAAGCACCGATCAATGGAACGCATACGAAAGTGAACTAACCACAGCTCTTTGGAATTTCAGACCTGATAGTCCGCTTGCAGCAGTGACGGATACATCAAATTTCAATCCCGCTGATATGCGGCACGAAAAAACTACGCTTTATTTGATTGGAGATTCAGATCGGCTCGAGGCCTGTTCAAGTTGGGTATCACTGACAGTTTCAGCGATTGTAAATGCCTGCGCGCAGGAACCCGGACCCGTACCGGTTACTGCCCTTATCGATGAGCTCGCCAACCTTCCTTACATGGCTGTCATTCCCAAGGCACTTACCCTTTATGCCGGTAAGGGTGTACAACTCTGGGGGTTTTGCCAAGGACGCGCGGCACTCAGATCGAAAGGGTATACGGATCACACCATTGCGAACTTTGAAAGCCAATCCGGCGTCTTGCACATGTGGCTCGTCACCGAGCCCGATTTGCTGCGCGATATCGAAACATGGAGCGGTAAAACAGCGGTGGCAACGCGTGGCATCAATCAGTCAGGTGGTCAGGTCGCGAGCGCGTCATTTAGCACAACTGAACATGCACGACCAGTGCTTCAGTCGGAGGATATAACTGCTATCGGTGAAGGTAAGCAAATTGTACGGACCGGCAAGATTGGCGGGACGCGCCTCTATATCGCTGATCGAGTTCCGTGGTTTGAAGTTCCCAGATGGAAAGATGCGCTCAGGGATGTTCGCGAGGTTCATTTCGGAAACAACTAGTCACCCAATGCTTCTTCCGCTTCTTTTATAGCCTTGTCAAAATCAATTTCCTTGAGGAAGGCTTGCGTTCTAGGTGAATTCAGTTCTGCCTCGAATAACGCTTCTGCCAACTCTTTGTTACTGGCAGCATGGCCTGCTGCAGAAACCGCAAACTCATGATACTCAAGCGTTGACCGCGCAAGGCTTGCTTCGTAGGCTGCATACAACATTGCACTAAAAACGGTACGCGGTTGACGTCCGTCCTCAATCAGTTCATTTGCCAAAGCCACGAACGCGGCTCTAGAGGCCATTCCTGCCGTGTCCTTCTCCAAGTCTTCAAAGCTTATGGGTCTCTTAGTCATTCCCGCTCCAATCGTAGTAATAAAAAATGTCTTCAAATAAAGAATTCAATATAGCAGCTCGTGGCACCGATGCGCAAAAAGAGCGTTTCGAATCCGAGCAATTGGATCAGCAGATCAAGCGGGTACAAACACCTGAATTCAGGAGAAGCCTCCAAGAATTACAGCTCCAGGCTGATGTCACCATAGAGGCACTAAAAGAGGAGTTGGCTCATCGACGCGATAGGTTTGCGCAGTTTATTATTGACCAAAAAGTTTCTCCTCATCCGGAGTTAAACTTAAAGCCGGATGGTGCTCGAAATGCGCCGGATTGGGAGCACCGGAACGAAATCAGAAGTGCGGTCGACAATAGGTACAAGCCTGAGCACAAGAAACAGATTGAGGAGAAACGTAAGGAACTTTACTCTGCCCTGCGTGCCGAAATCGAGTTAACGCTTAAAGATGAAAATGAACTTCAGAAAAGCGTCGCAGCGTCTAACTCAGATGAGTCAATATCCGAGGCAAAATCAAAACTTGAGCAAATCCGCGAGAACTCACGCGATATAACCCAGCGGCTAAATCGTCCGCGCGGCTTAGGAAAGGGCCGGTCACGATAGGATCATGTCTCGCGGATGTCGCGCAATAGCGCTCTAGAATCTTCTGATTTAAACTCAGGAGAACTTCTTTCAAGCCAAGCTGACCTGCGATTCAAGAATTCCAGTTGGCAGCGCCTGACAGCCTGAAGGTCAGCAGCTTTTACTCCTACTGGGCCACCAACTTTCAGGTAAGTGAGAAGCTCATTAAAAATCATATTATGGGCTGCATCGGCAGAACGGCCTTCGAAGAACGGAATGAGTTGAAAACGCCAGCAGCTTTCACAAAAATGATGATCTGAACTGTTCTGACTATGTGGAATGCCGCGCATTTGGGAAATTCGTTTGAGATGAAATTCAAGCAAGGCAAGCTCATAGGCGTCAGATGTTTCTGACACTCCAATCGCATCGCCATTATCATAAAAGCTATTGAATACACCGATCCGAACGTAATGAGCGCGCAGCCGTTGATATATTGCGCTTACGCTGTTGGTGCTCAGTTTAGTATTCCGGGCAACTTCAGTGACTGAGAGATCACAGGCGAACCCCCACAACACCCGACGGAACATATATTCTGAGATTTTAGCGTATCGATAGAACCGGTTTGCAGGTTTGGCTTTTCCCAATTCGCTCCGCCCTTTGGTTTCTATTTCAAATAGCAAACCAAGAGTTTACAGGGTCGGACACTAAGGGAAACCCCGATTTTGGTTGGATAGATATCCGCTGGTCATATCGACAGAACGCGCCCTTCTGAGCAATTCTTCCAATAATCTTACTTCGCCTAAATCACTCGTTTGTCTTCACAGCAATTGAAGCTGGAGGTGTGCAAATGCAAGTTGACGCACAAATTAATTATAGGATTATATTCCTTGAATGTTCTCTTTTTGTTCTGTATATTGCTGATTTTTTTCATGTCGGCAAGAAAAAGGAGGCGTGTCATGGATAGAAATACTTCGACAACCTTCAATGAGCGCTCTGCGCCGACAGTCGTAGATAGTGATGTTGGCTGTCCTGCCCCGCTTTTGCCGGTTGAGGATTATCTGGGTGAGTTGGAAAAATGCGGGTTCACCCAAGAGCAATCAAGAGAATACCTCTCAACTCTGATTCCGTTGATATGGCATTTCGTTGATCTTGGATTTCGCGGGGATATTTCAGAGCTTTTGCTTCCAACTGACGATTCAGAGGCACTAGACTCAGATGGAACATTCAACACGAAAATTCAAATTGAAGAGGGAAAGGGGTGCGCGGCACAATGATGGAAAGCAAACAAATACTGGCAATTATCTATTGCCGCGTTTCAAGCCTGAAGCAGAAAACGGTCGGAGGAGGTCTTGCTTCGCAGGAAACCCGCTGCCGCGAATTTGCGCGTATGAAAGGCTACGATATCGTAGCCGTGTTTTCGGATGATGTTTCAGGTGGATTGACTGATCGCCCCGGCATCAAGGCAGCACTCGCTTTTCTTCGCAAAAACCGCAATAAGCAAATCCGCTTTTTAATCGATGATGTTTCTCGCCTAGCCCGTTCGCTGCAAGCGCATCTGGAATTGCGTCAGGCAATCATGGGCGCTGGCGGCATTCTGGAATCACCATCCATTGAATTCGGAGAGGATTCCGACTCGCTCTTGGTAGAAAATCTGCTCGCGAGTGTCTCGCAACACCAGCGTCAAAAGAATGCCGAGCAAACAAAGAACCGTATGAAAGCGCGCATTCAAAACGGCTACTGCGTTTTAGCTCGGCCACCCGTGGGCTTTAAGTATGAGCGTGTTGCAGGCCACGGGAAACTCCTCAAACGAAACGAACCGGTTGCCTCGATCATTCAGCAAGCACTTGAGGGATACGCAAGCGGGCATTTTGGATCGAAAGCAGAAGTCACCGCCTTCCTACAGAACAATCCACTTTTCCCCAGAGGCCGTTCTGGCAACGTACCACATGAGCGTACAAACCAAATTCTCAATCAATGTCTCTATGCGGGATACGTCGAAGCACCCAATTGGGGAGTTGCACGGCGCAATGGGCAGCATGAAGGACTGATTAGCGCTCATACGTTTAAAAAGATTCAGGAGCGCTTAGAGGGCGGATGTTACGCCCCTAGGCGCAAGAATCTGAATCAAGACTTTCCGTTGCGTGGCTTCGTCGAATGCGCGGATTGTGGCACGCCTCTAACGGCTTGCTGGTCAAAGGGATCGCATAGCAGGCATCCCTACTATCTCTGCCCGAAAAAAGGCTGCAACAGCTATGGCAAATCGATCCGCCGAGAAAAAATGGAAGGAGAATTCGAATCCCTTTTAGGAGCTGTAAAGCCACATGAGGGGGTTTTCAGCGTTGCGCGCAAACTGTTCGCCGACCTCTGGCAGCGTCGTATTGACTTGGCCGAAGAACAATCAGGTGCACTGGCGGCGAAATTGGCGAAAACAGAGAAGCAGATTGGGCAGCTTTTGGATCGGATCATGGAATCCGGTGTGCCAAGCGTGATTTCAGCGTATGAACGGCGGATTCAGAAACTCGAAGAAGAAAAACTGATCCTGCAAGATCGTATTGCAGAAACCACGCACCCCAAGAGCAGCTTCGAGGACACACTTAGAACGGCACTCGAATTCCTTTCAAACCCTTGGATTCTATGGCGTTCTGAGCGTTTGGAAGATAAGCAAATCGTGCTCAAGCTCGCATTTGCCGACCGTCTTCGCTACAGCCGCGAAACCGGACTTAGAACGGCAAATCTAGCCTTTCCCTTCAAGGTCTTAGGTGCTTTGGCAGGTGGAAATTTGGAAATGGCGCACCCGAGAGGATTCGAACCTCTGGCCTCTGCCTTCGGAGGGCAGCGCTCTATCCAGCTGAGCTACGGGTGCAATCTCGCGAGTTGACTTCTAGCCTTATTACCCCATAGGCATTGGGCAAGCAACGGAAAGTTGGCAGTGATGCACAAGCGCTCATCGAAGGCACGATCCATAAAAATACCAACTTCTGCGATTAGATCCAACCTAACCATTTCACGTTCTTCGTTTTTTGTGTGCAGCGTTGCACTTTGTTGTTTTCCGTGGGCTCTCAGGCACAAGAATACGATAAGAACCTATGTTTTTATCGGGAACCGATAGGTGACCGGCCAACAAGAACATCAACGCTTGGAACAGCTGATACGAGCTATAGTTTTGGACCGACAAACGCCCCTTTGGACGGATCCGAAGGGGTTTTTGTTGATGAAGCATTGCTCTTAACATGGCTGGCAGCGACGTGACGTCCCCACGCTCTTGCTGGCGGAGTATCATCGTCGCACGAGATAGGCCTTTGGCTTTGCGACAGCTAAGTCTATCGCGGTTAGATGGCCCTTAACGGCCGAGTTCGGCCAAGGCTTCAACTGGGATCGTGGCTGAAGCTCTGCCCCGTCTTGCGTTGCAAGCGATAGCGCGAGGCCAGACAAACTTATCAGTCCCACGAGGCTCTTTTGATTTCC